>JACMLI010000014.1 GCA_014379705.1 Gemmatimonadaceae bacterium | reverse complement strand
TATCTCGGCCACAGCGTCACCAAGGCTGTCGTCACGGTGCCCGCGTATTTCAACGACTCCCAGCGTCAGGCCACCAAGGACGCCGGCAAGATCGCCGGCCTCGATGTGCTCCGCATCATCAACGAGCCGACGGCCGCAGCACTTGCCTACGGCCTCGACAAGAAGAAAGACGAAAAGGTCGCGGTGTTCGACTTGGGCGGCGGCACGTACGACATCTCCGTGCTCGAGCTCTACGACGTCGACGGCACCCGCCAGTTCGAGGTGAAATCCACGAATGGCGACACGCACCTCGGCGGAGACGACTTCGACCAGCGCGTCATCGACTGGCTGGTGGCCGAGTTCAAGCGCGACCAGGCGATCGACCTGTCGAAGGATGCCATGGCGCTCCAGCGGCTCAAGGAAGCCGCCGAAAAGGCCAAGATGGAGCTGTCGTCGACCATGTCGACCGACGTGAACCTGCCGTTCATCACGGCGGACCAGTCGGGCCCCAAGCACCTCAACTACCAGCTCACGCGCTCCAAGTTCGAGCAGCTCGTGGATGACCTCATCCAGCGCACGCTCGAGCCCATGAAGAAGGCGCTCGCCGACGCGAACCTGAAGCCGTCGGAGATTGACGAAGTCCTGCTGGTCGGTGGCTCCACTCGCATTCCGAAGATCCAGGACGTCGTGAAGACCTTCTTCGGCAAGGAGCCGAACAAGGGCGTCAACCCGGACGAAGTCGTGGCCATCGGCGCAGCCGTTCAGGGTGCCGTGCTCACCGGCGAGCAGAAGGACGTGCTCCTGCTCGACGTCACGCCACTCTCGCTCGGCATCGAGACGTTAGGCGGCGTGATGACGGTGCTCATCCCCCGCAACACCACGATCCCGACGCGCAAGGCGGAGACGTTCTCCACCGCTGACGACAACCAGACCACGGTCGAGATTCACGTGCTGCAGGGCGAGCGCGAACTCGCCATCCACAACAAGACGATCGGCAAGTTCCAGCTCACGGGAATCCCGCCGGCACCGCGCGGCATGCCACAGGTCGAGGTCACCTTCGACACCGACGCCAACGGCATCCTCCATGTCTCCGCCAAGGACAAGGCGACAAACAAGGAGCAGAAGATCCGCATCGAGTCGTCCAGCGGCATCTCGAAGGACGAGATCGACCGCATGGTGAAGGACGCCGAGAAGAACGCCGGTGACGACAAGAAGCGCAGGGAAGAGATCGACACGCGCAATCGACTCGACTCCCTCTCGTATGAGGTGGAGAAGAACTCGAAGGAGTGGTCCGATCGCCTCGCGCCGGAAATGAAGGCGCGCCTCGAAGCCTCCGTGGAGCGTGCCCGCAAGGCACACCGCGGCGACGACATGGGCGAGATCAAGTCAGCGCTCGAGGAACTCAACACGGCGTACCAGGAGGCTGGCCGCTCCTTGTACGCACAGTCCGAAGCGACCCCGGGCGCCGAAGCCCCCCCAGCGGGCGCGGAAGCCCCGAAGGCCGACGGCGCCAAGCAGGACGACGTGGTCGAGGCGGACTACGAGATCGTGGACGAGAAGAAGAGCTAGTCGGGGGGTCGGGTAGTCGGGTGGTCGGGTGGAGAAGAGATCCAGTTGGTCTTGTTCTTCCACCCGACAACCCCACCACCCGGCTACCCGACGTTCCATCCCGCGAGGCACTCCGTTCGCCCCTCCCCGGCACCCAAAGGGCAACCGCAACGTATTACAGAAGTGACTGACAGCAGCGGGGAAATGGGCAGAAAGTCCGTGCCCTCCCGGCGTCGGCATCATATGTTCGTGTAACCCTCAGACACCCCTATGTCCAACGTTTCTTCCCGCGCCAAGCTCATCGGAGCTGTCGCCATCGCGTTCGCCTGCGGCCTGGTGTTCGCCGCGGGATTCGACGTGACGCGGTTCAGCTTCGCCCAGGGCAAGACGACCGGCACCGTTCGGCAGGCAAGCCTGGTCCCCGCCCCGGCATCGGTCGTCGACTTGAACAACGCGTTCGTCGGCATCTCGGAAAAGGTCACCCCCGCGGTGGTCTCCATCCAGGCTGAGCGCACCGAGCAGCCCCGCCAGCGCCCGAATGTGCAGCGCCGCAACGGCGCCCCTCCGGGTATCGAGGACTTCTTCCAACAGTTTGGTCCGCAACAGCAGCAGCAGCCGCAGGCCTCCAGCGGCTCGGGCTTCATTGTCTCCGCTGATGGCTACGTGCTGACGAACAATCACGTCGTCGACGGGATGGACAAGATCAAGGTCCAGCTCACCGACCATCGCGAGTACACGGCGAAGGTCATCGGCAAGGATTCCCAGACCGATGTCGCCGTGCTCAAGATCGACGCGACGAACCTCCCGGTGGTTCCGCTCGGCGATGACGCCAACGTGAGGGTCGGTGAGTGGGTGCTCGCCATCGGCAACCCGCTCGGTCTCGATCACACCGTGACCGCTGGTATCGTGAGCGCCAAGGGACGTGGGCAGGTCGACGTTGGTGTCAACAACGATCGCTACCAGATTACGGACTTCATCCAGACCGACGCGGCAATCAACCCCGGCAACTCGGGTGGACCGCTCGTCAACATCCGCGGTGAAGTGATCGGTATCAACAGCGCCATCGCCACGCGCACGGGCTACTACCAGGGCTACGGCTTCGCCATCCCGGTCAACCTCGCCCGCGACGTCATGAACGACCTGATCAAGAATGGTCGCGTGCGTCGTGCCGTCATTGGCGTGAACATCGGCGAAGTCACGCCGACGGTCGCTCGCACCGCGGGCCTCAAGGAGATCGGTGGTGCCGTGGTCGGTGGGTACACGGGCACTGACTCGCCGGCGCGCCGCGCCGGACTCGAGGAAGGCGACGTGATCGTCAAGGCCGACGGCAAGGTCGTCGACCGCGTAGGCACCCTGCAGCGGATCATCCGGGCCCATGCCCCGGGTGAGACCGTGGAGCTCGAGGTCATGCGTTTCGGCGACCGCAAGAACATCAAGGTCAAGCTGATCGAAGCCGAGCCCGAAACGCGTGTCGCCGCCTCGAACCAGGACGAGCCGGGGGGCGGCCCTGCGGGCCGTGGCGCGGGGCGCAGTGGAGCGTTCACATCGCCGGCGATTGGCGTGACGGTTGAAACCGCGAGCGAAGCATTTACGAGGGAGAACAAGATCCCGGCGGACTACGCCAAGGGCTTACTCGTGGTCGATTCAGAGACCTGGGTGAAGCGTGCCTACGGCATCAGGGGCGACGGCTCCGAGATCATCTCAGCGGTGCTCTTCCCGCGCCCGCGTCGCGACGTCAAGAGCCCCGAAGAGCTCAAGGACATCCTGAGCAAGGTGAAGAACGGTGACGCCGTCAGCCTGCTGCTCTACGATGCGCAAGCCGGCAGCACGCGCGTCGTGAGCATGACGATCGGGGAGCAGTAAGGACGGGTGGGACGGGTGGACGGGATAGACGGATGACGGGATAGGCGAAATAGGATGATCGAAACGAAGGGGTCGCAATGGCGGCCCCTTTTGCTTTCGCGGAGCACCTCCGCTTCTGGCATCCCGGACAAGCGAGCGGCTAATCTGTCATCCGGGACAAACGAGCGGCTAACCTGTCATCCGGGACAAACGAGCGGCTAACCTGTCATCCCGGACAAGCGAGCGTGAGCGAGCGCAGCATCCGGGACCCAGGGTCGTTGTGCGCGCATGCTCCGGCGAGTGGCACGCGACTGAGTCCCGGATCGGCGTTCGCTGTCGCTCACTTGTCCGGGATGACGAAGATGCGCGCCTAGCGCGGCACCACCTGCAGGCTTCCCGGCTTGCCGGGATCCGCCCGCAGCGCCCAGCCCCCGTTGAGCGTGAGCGTCCACCCGTCGCCACTCACCTTGCGATCGGACTCACCTGGCAACGGCGACGGGGCCCCGACCCGCACGGTGGAGAAGTCGTTCCACACGAGCGCCCCGCCCCGCTCCACCACGAGCGTTCCCCACGCACCCGAGAACGTGCCCGCGGGATACACGGTGGACTGCATGTCGAAGCCCACGAGCGC
>JACMLI010000140.1 GCA_014379705.1 Gemmatimonadaceae bacterium | reverse complement strand
GATGCCACGTGCGCGCCAGGCGTCGGCAAACTCTCCGCTGCCGGCGCGCACCAGGGCGTCTTCGGCGCTCCCTTCGGCGACATGCACGGTCAGCGGGAGTCCTTCCTCGCGCGCCAGCGCGGCGGTCGCCGAGAAGAGCGCGTCACTCACGGTGTACGGCGCATGGGGAGACACGCCGACGTCGACGAGTCCGTTCGCGCGGGCGCGGAGGTCGCCGACCTGCGCGCGCACGCCGGCGATCGCTCCCGCGCAGTGCGACGGGTCCGGGCCGAACACCTCCTGGTAGACACGCCCGCGGACCCCCAGTGCCTGCATCGCGTCGAGCGACACGCCGCTGTCGCTCACGTCGCCAAACGACGTGATGCCAGCGAACAGCCCCTCCGCAATCCCGACGCGCGCGGCCGCGAGGCGCCACGCCGGCGTCATCACGGCCTGGCGGGAATGCGTGAGCCGCAGGATCCACTGGCGGAACGGGAGCGCCTCGAGCAAGCCGCGCATCGCGGTCAATTCGAGGTGGGCGTGCACGTTCACCATCCCGGGCATGAGCACGCACGATCCGAGGTCCGTGCGCACCCCCGGCGGCGCATCGCTCACGACGCCCACCCACGCAATGCGCCCGTCGCGCACGAGCACCGCGCCGTGGGCAATGGCAGGACCAGCAATCGGAAGGACCCATCGCGCCACGTAGACGCGGTCGATCATCACGGAATCTTGAACGGATTCGTGGAGTCGGACTTCGCCTTGGCCGGCGTCGCCTTGGGGAGCACCGGAAGCGCCGCCGGCCGGATCACGCTGGTCGTGTCCGGCTGCGGGGCGGCGATCATGAACGGATTCCCCGCGCACGCCGCACCCTCGCTGCCGGCCAGGAAGTAGTCCCCGCCCTGCACCGAGTTCGCGGCACCGCAGGTGCTCGCGAACACCACGCCGTCCGGACGCGGCCAGTCCGGCGGCACCGGCTTCCGACGATAGACCTCCAGCATGAACTGCGTGAACGCGGGGGCCGCGAGCCGTCCCCCCTGAGCGTTAGGCAGGATCTTCTTCGGCTTGTCGAAGCCCATCCATACGCCCGCCACCAGGTCCGCCGTGAAGCCGACGTACCAGACGTCGGCGCCGTCATTCGTCGTGCCCGTCTTGCCCCCTGACGGCACGCGGAAGCCGGCGCCCCACACGCTGCCGGCCGCCGTCCCGCGCTGCACCACGCCCTTCATCATGTCCACGATCAGCCACGCCGCCGAGGGGCTCATGACTTCCGCGTTCCGGTAGGCGGGCTTCCAGAGGACCTCACCGCGCTGGTTCTCCACGCGCAGGATCGCGTTAGGGGACGCGCGCTCGCCGAGGTTGGCGAACACGGAATACGACCCGATGAGCTGGATGGGGTAGACATCGGCCGAGCCGATGAAGATCGACGGGTACGGCGGGATCATGGTCTGCAACCCGAACTGCTTCGCCATCGAGATGACGGCGCTCTCGCCCACGTCCATGCCGGCGCGGATGGCGACGATGTTTCGCGATTGCGCGAAGCCCGTGCGCATCGTCATCGGCCCCTCGAACTTCCCGTCGTAGTTGCGCGGACTCCACATCGAACCGTCCACCTGGGGCAACGCGATCGGGGAGTCATCGTAGATCGTCGCAGGGGCCCGGCCGTTCATCACCGCCGTCGCGTACACGATGGGCTTGAACGTGGATCCCGGCTGCCGCAGCGCCTGCGTGGCGCGATTGAACTTGCTGTCGTCGAAGTCGCGACCCCCAATGAGCGCACGAACGGCGCCCGTGCGCGGGTCGAGGGCAACGAACGCACCCTGCAGGTACGGCGACTCGGGGTTGGTGGACGCCTGCGTGCCACCGCCACGAGCGAGGTACTGTTCCATGGTCGCGTGCGCGTACTTGCCGTACTTCCCAGACTCGATCGTGCGCATCTGCGTCTCGAGCGCGCGGTCGGCGGCCGTCTGCAGGTCGAGGTCGAGGGTCGTATAGACCCGGAGGCCTTCGTCGTACAGCCGCTCGCCGAACTTCTTCTCGAGCTGCTGCCGCACCCACTCCACGAAGTACGGCGCGACGTCTCCTGACTCCGTGCGCTGCGCCAGTTGGAGCGGATACGCCTTGGCGAGCGAGGCCTCGTCCGCATTGATGGATCCCTGCCGACGCATCAGCTCCACGATCGTGTTGCGCCGCATGATAGCGCGATCGGGGTACCGTCGCGGGTTGTAGCGCGTGGGCGCCTTGGGAATCGCGGCCAGCGTCGCCGCTTCGGCGAGGTTGAGGTCGCGCACCGCCTTGCCGAAGTAGCGTTGCGACGCCGTCTCGATGCCGTATGCCCCGGAGCCGAGGTTGATCTGGTTGAGGTACAGCTCGAGGATCTTCTTCTTCGGATAGCGATCCTCGATCATCATCGCCACGCGGCCCTCACGGAGCTTGCGAACCACGCTGCCCAGCGAGACTGAGCGGTCGCGCGAGATCTGGTCGGGAAAGACGTTCCTCGCGAGCTGCATGGTGATCGTCGAGAAGCCCTCGGCGAACCCCCCCTGCTTGATGTTCGCCAGCACCGAGCCGGGAATGCGGAGCCAATCGATCCCGCCATGCGAGAAAAAGCGCTTGTCCTCGGTCATCACGAACGCATCGCGCACCACCTGCGGGATGTCGTCGTACTGCACCAGGGTGCGCCGCTCGACTCCCAACTCTGCCACGAAGCGCCCGTCGACGGCGAACAGCTTGGAGGTCTGGCTCGGCTGATAGCTGTCGAGGACCGAGATCGACGGGCAGCGGTTGCCGCGGCACACCATCGACCATGCGCCCCAGGCCCCACCGAGCCCGAAGAACCCGAAGAACACCGCGGCGAGCGACGCCCAGCGGGTGAACCGGGGGTGTCGCGCAAACCACGACGGCCCCGCCGCTGCACGACGCTTTCGTCGGAGGCGGAACCAGTTGGACAGCTGGGTAAGGAAGCGACGCATGCTGGGGGTCGAAGCTAGGGCGGGCGCTGGAAATGGGGTAGGGCGGCAGATGGGGCGTGTGGGGCGTGTGGGGCGGCGCAGATATCCGCAGCCACGTCCGCCCCATTCGCCTCATACGCCTCATGCGCCCGCCCTTCTACCCCGCCGCCCCCCTTAGTTTTGCCCGAATGCCAAAGTCCCTCATCGAAGAGCTCACCTGGCGCGGGCTCTTGCATCAGGCCACCGAAGGCGCTGCCGACGCGCTCGCCAAGGGTCCCCTCTCCGGCTACATCGGCTTCGACCCGACGGGCTCGTCGCTGCACGTGGGTCACCTGGTCCAGGTGATGGGCCTCGTGCACCTGCAGCGCTGCGGCCACCGCCCCTTCGCGCTCGTCGGCGGAGGCACGGGCATGATCGGCGACCCGAGCGGTCGGAGCGCCGAGCGGAACCTGATCACGCTCGAGCAGGTGGCCGAGAACGCCGCG
>JACMLI010000139.1 GCA_014379705.1 Gemmatimonadaceae bacterium | reverse complement strand
TCGCACAGGCCGTGGCGGGGCCGGGGGTCACGGTCGGCACGAGCAGTGGCGGGCAATGGCCGATCCGCGCGGTCCCGCGCGGTGTCCTGCAGATCAACGTTCCCGGGCTCGCGGCCGTGAATGCGTCGGCCGACCTGTCGGTGTACACGCTGTTCGACGGACAGGTCGTGGAGGAAGGGGAGACCGTGGCCCGCGCCAAGATCATTCCCTTTGCCGTGCCGGAGGACGTGATCGCGTCAGGCGAGGCGCGCGCGGTGGCCGAGGCGCCGATTGTGGCGGTGCGCGGGTTCCAGGCGAAACGCGTGAGCGCCCTCGTGCAGGAATCGCTTGGTGCGCGCGCGGTGGATCGCTTCAAGGCGGTGTTCGGGGAGAAGGTCGCGTGGTTCGGTGGGGTCCTCGCCGAGCCCGTGTTCGTCCCCCCTGAGGCCACGTTGGTGGCCGGCGCCATGGACGCGCTCCTTGCTGGCGCCCCCGACCTGCTGGTCGTTGCGGGGTCGCGCACCATGGACCCGCTCGACCCCGTCTTCGCGGCGCTCGAGGCGAGTGGCGCCACGCTCATTCGCCGCGGCATGCCCGCGCATCCCGGAAGCCTTTGCTGGGTCGCGCAACGCGGGGGGACCACGATCGTGGGGATGCCGAGCTGTGGCGTCTTTTCGCAGGCGACCGTCTTCGACCTGCTGCTCACCTGGGTATTTGCCGGCGTGCCGCTCGACGTCGCGCGGCTGTCGCAATTCGGGCACGGCGGGTTCTTGACGCGGGACATGGCCTTCCGCTTTCCTCCCTATCGGCACGCTGCCGATCGCGGCGAAGTGGAGTGACGATGTCCCATCCGTACAGCGCAAAGATCCTCGAGCACTTCCGGCGGCCCCGCAACCAGGGGACGCTGGAACACCCGACCGTTTCGCAGGAGGGGAGCAATCCGCTCTGCGGCGATCGCGTGCGCATGGAGTTGTCGGTGGAGGATGGGGTGGTGCGGGAGGCCAGGTTCGTCGCCAATGCGTGCGCCGTGTGCGTGGCGTCGGCGTCGGTGCTCACGGACCTGGTGCGTGACGCCCCGCTCGACGAGGTCGAGTCGCTCACCACGGACGAACTGCTGCGCGTGCTCGACGCGCGACTGCCGGCCGCGCGCATGGCGTGCGTGAGCCTCCCCCTGACGGTGCTGCATACGGGGGTGCTTCTTTATCGCCAGCGAGAGGTGGAGGCACCATGATCGTGGGCATTGTGTTGGCGGCGGGATTCGCGTCGCGGTATGGGGCGCCCAAGGTGCTCGAACGGGTGCGCGGCATCGAACTCGTCAGGCACGTGGTGGATCGCGTGTCGGCGGCAGGCATCACCGACGTTATCGTCACGGCGGGGGAGTCGGCGGACGGCGTGCGGGAGGCGCTGGAGGGATCGGGCGCGGTGGTGGTTGCGGTGCCCGATGCGGCCGCTGGCCTGAGCGCCTCGCTCCGGGCGGCGCTGGATGTGTTGCCGGCGGAGTGCACGGGCTTCGTCGTCGCCCTGGCCGACCAGCCCTTCATCGATCCTGCGGTCGTCCGCCAGTTGCACGACACGTGGGAGACCAGCAATGCGGCGGCCGTCGTTCCGGTGTACCGCGACGGCGGACGCGGCAACCCCGTGTTCTTCGACGCGACCATGCGTCGCCGGCTGCGCGACCTGACCGGGGATGCGGGGGCGCGCGACCTCCTGGTGGCGATGGGGGATCGCGTCGTGCAGGTGCCCGTGGACGCGCCCGCCCCGCGTGACGTCGACACGCGCGAGGACCTCTCGCACCTCGAGTAGCGGGCGGGCTCGCGGTGGGGAAGGGCGGGCGATACGTTCCGCCCCCGAGTTCACCTACCCTCACGCGATCCCCTCATGGCGCTCCGGCGTACGTTAGGCGTCACCGACCTCACGCTCCTCGTCATCGGCAACGTCATCGGGTCCGGCATCTTCATCGTGCCGGCCAGCGTGCTTACGCAGACCGGCGGCTCGGTGACGGCCGCATCGCTCGTGTGGCTCGTCGGGGGTGTCCTGTCCCTGCTCGGCGCGCTGTCGTACGGCGAACTCGCCTCGATGGACCGCGGCTCGGGGGGACTCTACGGCTTCATTCGCGACGGGTTCGGGCGCTTCCCCGCGTTCCTGTACGGGTGGACGCTGTTCTTCGTGATCGCTGCCGGCAGCATTGCGACGCTCGCGGTCGCCGCTGCGAACTACATGGGTCAGTTCACGGAACTCGGTGCGCTGACGAAGAAGGTCATCGCCGTCGGACTGATCGGCATCATGTGCATCATCAACGTGCGGGGCACGCGCGGGAGCGCCTCGGTGCAGAACGTGGCGACGGGTATCAAGGTCGGCGCGATCCTCCTCATGAGCATCATCCTGTTCGCCATGGGAGATGGCGGGGCGTCGCTCCCGCCCCCCGCGACGCCGATGGTCGGTGCGGGTACGGTCGCGTTGAGCGGCATCGGGCTGGCCATGATCTCGGTGCTGTGGGCCTACGAGGGGTGGCAGTACGTCACCTTTGCTGATGCGGAATCGGTCGATCCGCAGCGCTCCTTGCCGCGCGCCATCGCCCTCGGGACCGCTGCGCTGGTCGTGATCTACCTGGTCGCCAATTTCGCCTACCTCGCGGCCTTGGGGCCGGAACGCGTCGCCGCCTCCGAGCGCGTGGCCGGAGAGGCAATGGCCGCCGTGCTGGGCCCCCGTGCGGGACAGCTCATCGCCCTGGCGATCATCATCTCGATGTACAGTGCGGCGCATGCCACGGTGATCACCGCGCCACGCGTCTACTACGCGATGGCGAACGATGGGGTGTTCTTCAAGCGCCTCGCCGAGGTCTCGCCGCGGTTCGGGACGCCGGCGGTGGCGATCGTGGCCTCGTGCGCCTGGGCGATGGTCCTGGCGGTGTCGGGGACGTTCGAGCAGTTGCTCACCTACGTGGTCTTCGTGGGCTGGATCTTCTACGCCCTTGGTGCCGCGGCCGTGATCGCCCTGCGGATCTCGCGTCCTGACGCCAAGCGCCCGTTCAAGGTCCCGGGATATCCGGTGACGCCCATCCTGTTCGTGGTCGCGGCGGCGGCGATCGTGGGGAACACGATCTATTCGCAACCGGGCCGGGCCGCCGTGGGGATCGGGATGGTGCTGCTCGGCGCGCCTGCCTACGCGTTGTGGCGCCGCCAGCGCGGCTCGACCGCTCCCTGACCGAGCTGGACCCTTTCCCCTAGCGCCGCGCCGTTCCTCCGCGTAAAACTGTATACAAATCGGTGTACCTCTTTACGTGGAGGGAGCATGCAACAGGTCCGTTGTATCACGAGGATTGCCCGGTGTGTCATCACGCTCGCCGTGCTGGGGGCCCTGGCCCCCCGCGGCGCCCGGGCCCAGGAAGGCATTATCGCAGGAACCGTCGTCGATGCGCGCACCCTGCGTGGCCTCGATGGCGCGCAGGTCCAGGTACAGGGAGGCACCCTCGGTGCCCAGACCGATGGCGCCGGTGCGTTCCGCCTGACGGGCGTCACCGGCACGCAGGTGACCTTGCAGGTCCGCCGTCTGGGCTTTCGCCCCGCGACGGCTACGGCGCGCGTCGGGCAGACCGACCTCAGGATCGTGATGACTGAGCAGGTCGCTTCGCTGAGCGAAGTCGTCATCACCGGAACGGCAGAGCCCGTTGAACGGCGCGCCATCGGCAACGCGGTCACCAAGGTCGATGCGGCCGCCATCCAGAACATCGCCCCTTCACCGGATGTCACCAACATCCTGAACGGCAAGGCCGCGGGGGTGGTCATCACACAGGGTTCGGGCGCCGTCGGATCGGGCCCGCGCATCCGCATCCGTGGCGCGGCGTCGCTCTCGCTCAGCGACCAGCCCCTCATCTACGTCGACGGCATCCGTATCGCCAACGACGTATCCACAGGACCACGTTCGCAGTTCTTCAGCTCGGGCGTCATCTCGCGCCTCAACGACATCGATCCCGAGAACATCGAGTCGATCGAGGTCATCAAGGGACCCGCGGCGGCGACGCTCTTTGGAACGGAAGCGAACAACGGCGTCATCCAGATCATCACGAAGAAGGGCAAGGCCGGCCGGCCGGTCGTGTCGCTCAACATCCGTCAGGGCGGCGCCTGGTTCCAGGACGCCGAGAACCGCATCCCGTCGACGTATCGCCTGATGCCGGACCAGACGATCAAGGCGTGGAACCCCGTCGCGACGGAGCGCGAGGCCGGCAACGAGCTGTTCAAGACCGGCCTCGCGCAGTCGTACAACGCAGGCATCAACGGCGGCAACGACGCCGTGCGCTACAACTTCAATGGGTCGTACGACAACGACAAAGGCATCGAGCCGACGAACCGCCTGTGGCGTTGGACCGGGGCTGGCAACATCTCGCTGTCGCCGTACAAGTCGCTCGACATCCAGGCGGTGTTCAGCACCAACCAGCAGGTCGTGAACGTTCCGCTCGAGGCGGGCGGCGGCATGTGGTTCAGCGCGTACTTCGGCTCGGCCCCCGTCACGGACGCCGAGAAGCTGCGTCGTGGGTATTTCTCGGCGCCCCCCGAAGCGTTCTGGGGAGCGTTCAAGCAATACCAGGCGCTCAAGCGCACGACTGGAAGCATCCAGTTCAACCATCGCGCGGGCACGTGGCTCACGCAGCGCCTCGTGGTCGGCAACGACCTCACGGGTGAGGACAACGTCAACCAGACGCAGCGGATGGGTCCCTTCTTCCGCCAGTTCTTCACGAGCCCCGTCGACCAGAACGGCAACAAGCTCACGCGGCGCCGCGAACTGGGGGTCACGAGCATCGACTACGCCGGGACGTTCAAGCAATCGCTGTTCGGTCTCCAGTCCTCGACTTCCTTCGGTGCGCAGTACTTCCGTCGCCAGACCTACACCCTGCAGGCCAGCGGTGAGAGCTTCCCTGCCGGTGGCCTGACGCTCGTCGACGCCGCCGCCGTCCGGTTCGGCAACGAGGACTTCGTCGAGAACTCGACCGTCGGGTTCTACGGCCAGGAGCAGATCAACCTGAACGACCGCATGTACCTCACGGCGGCCCTTCGCGTCGACAACAACTCGGCGTTCGGCGAGGACTTCTCGTGGGTCACGTACCCGAAGGTCTCGGGCACGTGGGTCATCAACGAGGAGCCGTGGTTCAGGATGGGATGGGTCAACTCCCTCAAGCTGCGCGCGGCCTACGGGCAGACGGGCCAGCAGCCGGACGTCAACTCCGCGTTGCGGACCTACCAGGCGACCACGGGTGGCGACGGCAACCCGGCAGTCACCCCGCAAGCGTTAGGCAATCCGCAGCTCAAGCCGGAGCGCGCCGGCGAGATCGAGGTGGGCTTCGACGGCGGCTTCCTCAACGATCGTGTGGGCGCCGAGTTCACGTATTATCGCCGCGACACGAAGGACGGCATCCTCTTCCAGGACGTCGCCCCGTCCAGCGGCTTCGCCGGCCAGCGCGTGGTCAACATCGGCGGCATTCGCAGCTCGGGCCTGGAGTTGCAGACGCGCTGGAACGCCCTCAGTCGCGACAACCTGAATGTGGACTTCGGGTTCAACATCTCGAACAACAACAACCAGGTCACGAGCCTCGGCAACACGACGGCACTGGCGAAGGACCCGAACGGCAATCCGTACATCCAGATCGGCGCCAACCGGAACATCGTCGGCAAGCCCGTGATGTCGTGGTACGACCTCAAGGTGCGCCAGGCGACCTTCAACCCGACGACGAAGCGCACGACCAACGAGCAATGCGACGACGGCAAGGGCGGCCTGATCGCCTGCTATGCCGGGACGAACGTGCCGAACGCGCCGCGCGTCTTCGTCGGACGGTCGGACCCCTCGCTGGAGGGCGCGTTCAACACGACGGTCACCGCGTTCCAGCGATGGCGCTTCTACGGCCTGCTCGACTTCAAGGGCGGCCATCGCATCCTCAACAACAACGATCGCGCGCGCTGCCAGGTGTTCGTGCTCTGCCTCGAGAACCACAAGCCGGAGGAATACGATCCGGTCTACGTGTCGCAGATCCAGTCGGCGAACATCCTGCGGCACTGGGTCTACCAGAAGGGCAAGTTTGCGCGCCTGCGCGAGCTCTCGGCGAGCTACAACATGTCGCCGTCGATGGCCCGGATGGTGGGCGGTCGCACCGGCTCGCTGACGCTCTCCGGTCGTAACCTCGCACTGTGGACGCCGTATGCCGGGACCGATCCAGAGAACTTCTTCACGCTGCAGCAGTTCGTCCGCCTCGAGCAGGCGCAGGTGCCGCCCCTCGCGTCGGTCACGCTCTCCCTTTCCCTCACCTTCTAACCGGCGATCCGCCAGGAGCGAACCATGAAGATGATATTTTCTCGCGCCCGCGCGAGCCGGGGAGCCAGGGCCGGACTTGCCCTCCTCCTCACCGGTGGTGCGCTGACCGCATGTGACACCCTGCTCGAGGCGACCGCCCCGAGCCGGATCCTCGAGGAGACCCTGCTCCAACCCTCGAATGCCTCGGTGCTCGTCGCCGGGGCGATCGCCGACGTCGAATGTGCGCTCGGCAACTACATCGTGGCAGCAGGCACGATCTCGGACGAGCTGATGGACGCGCAGGCCAACGCCGCCATCTGGGACCTCGACCGCCGCACGAGCAACCCGAGCACCGCACTCTACGCCACGGGGGGGTGCGGGACCCTGGGTGGGATGTATACGCCGATCTCGGTCGCCCGCTTCCAGGCGGACCAGGCGATCAAGCTCCTCGAGGGGTGGACGGACGCCCAGGTGGGGTCGACGCGCGCACAGCTCATCTCCCGTGCGAACGCGTACGCCGGATACGCGTACATCCTCCTCGGCGAGGGCTTCTGTTCGTCGGCCGTGGACCTTGGGCCGGAGCTCACCCCGGCGCAGGTCTTTACGACCGCGGAAGCCCGGTTCACCGCGGCCATCAACTCGCCAGCCGTGAACGACTCGGTGAAGAACATGGCGCTGGTCGGGCGGGCGCGTGCGCGTATCAACCAGAACAAGCGAACGGAAGCAGCCGCCGACGCCGCGCTGGTGCCGAACAACTTCACGTTCAACGCACGAACAACGGCCGCCGCCGGCCGCGCCGAAAACCGCGTGTTCCGCTTCAACAACACGAGCGGGCAGTTGAGCGTGGACAGTTCCTTTCGCAACCTGAACGATCCGCGCGTCCCGGTGGTCGATGGCGGGCGTCCCGGGTCGTTCCCGGTGGTACGCCTCTGGGTGCAGAACAAGTATCCATCCCTGGCTGCGCCGATCCCCCTGGCGAGCTGGCGGGAAGCGCTGCTGATCCGCGCCGAGGTGGCGGGGGGCCAGCAGGCGGTGACGATCATCAACCAACTGCGCGCGCGGCACAGCCTCACGCCGTTCGCCAGCACCGACGAGGCCGCGATCCAGGCGCAGGTGAGGGAGGAGCGCCGTCGTGAACTCTTCCTCGAAGGGCATCGTCTCTTCGACACGATTCGCTTCAGCGTGCCGCTGTATCCGGCCGTCGGTGCTCCGTTCTCGAACGGGGGGGGAACCTACGGCAGCAACAAGTGCTTGCCGCTGCCGGACATCGAGCGCCTGAACAACCCGACGATCGCCGGGCGCTAGAAGTTCAGTGGTCTGATGGGGCTCGCACCCGCCTCGGCGGAGGCGGGCCCCGTTACGTTGAGGCGGGCAGGTGTGGGAGCGTAGCGGCGTAGGAGCGTACGACGGTGACTACTGTCCGAGGATTTGCGAAATGGAGTTTCGACATGTCCTGATGCGGCGCGCGGCTACCGTGGCGGCGGCCGCAATCCTGCTGCCAGTGGCGTGCAGGGAGTCGGGGTCGGGATCGACGGACGTGATCGGCCCGGACGCTCGTTATGCGGCGGTGGCGGAGCAGCTCGCTCGGTTCATCGAACGCGAGATCCGCGACAAGGACGTGCGCGCCCTTTCGATCGCGCTCGTCGACGACCAGCAGACCGTGTGGGCCCGCGGCTTCGGCATCGCCGATTCGTCGACCGGTCGGCAGGCCACCGCCGAGACGGTGTACCGCGTCGGATCGGTGTCCAAGCTCTTCACGGACATCGGGGTCATGCAGCTGGTGGAGCGTGGCGAGGTCGACCTCGACGCACCCGTCCAGCAATACCTGCCGACCTTCACGCCGCAGAACCCGTCAGGGAAGGCCATCACGCTGCGGCAGCTGATGTCGCACTATTCGGGACTGGTGCGTGAGCCGCCTGCGGGGCACTACTTCGACGACAGCGGGACTTCGCTGGAGGCGATGGTTGCGAGCCTCAACTCGACGGCGCTGGTGTATCCTCCCGAGACGCGGCAGAAGTACTCGAACGCGGCGATCGGCACAGTCGGTTACCTGCTGCAGGTCAAGGGTGGCGAGGCCTTCGCGACGTGGCTGCAGCGCCATGTGCTCGACTCCCTCGGGCTCACGGACTCATCGTTCGAGCCCCGCGAAGATCTCGTCGCTCGCATGGCCCGTGGCGAGATGTGGACGTACCACGGCACCAGCTTCGAAGCCCCGAACTTCCAGCTCGGCATGGCGCCGGCCGGCAGCATGTACAGCACGATGCCGGACCTCGCGCGCTTCATGAGCGCGCTGTTCAATGGCGGGCAAGGCAGCAAGGGACGCGTGCTCCGCGCGGAGACGCTGGAGGCGATGTGGAAGCCGCAGTACGCCGCCGCCAATGCACGCACCGGCGCCGGCCTCGGCTTCCACATCGGAATGCTCGACAGCGCGCGGACGGTGAACCACGGCGGGGCGATCTATGGATTCGCAACCCAGCTGTCTGCCCTGCCGGACGAGAAGCTCGGCGTTGCCGTGAGCGCGTCGAAGGACGGCGTGAACGCGCTGACCGAACGCATCGCGACGGAGGCATTGCGGCTCATGCGCGCCGCAAAGGCGGGGAATCCCGTGCCGACGATCGACACGACGTCGCGGGTGCCGGCCGCCCTCGCCAGCCAGTTGGCAGGGACGTGGGGGACACGCGACAGGCCGGTCGTCGTCACGGTGCGCGACTCCACGCCGGTGCTGGCGTCCTTCGCGCTCGATCACCAGGTCGCCCTCCGGCGCTGGCGTGGGGATACGCTGATGGCGGATGACGGCATGTCCTTCGGCGGGAAGGTGTGGATCGACGGTGCGCGCCTTGTGCTGGAGGGAGCGCCGCTGGATCGCGTGCCTGACGACACCGAGCTCCCGCCACTGCCGCCGCTGCACTGGCGTGGCCTGATCGGGGAATACGGCTGGGACCACAACGTGCTCTACATCCTGGAGCGTCGCGGGCGCCTCACGGCGTTGATCGAGTGGTTCTTCGAATACCCGCTCACCGAGGTATCCCCCGATGTCCATGCCTTCCCGAAGGGCGGGCTGTATGACGGCGAGCAGCTCGTGTTCACGCGCGACAGTGCAGGTCGTGCGACAAAGGTCGTTGCGGCGAGCGTGCCCTTCGTCCGGCGCAGCTGGGTGGGCGAAGACGGGAGCATCTTCCGCATCACGCCCGTCGAGCCGGTGGAGGAGTTACGGACCGCGGCGCTCGCGGCAAGTCCGCCGGTGGAGCGTGGCGAGTTCCGTGAGACCGACCTGGTGGAGCTGGTCTCGCTCGACTCGACGATCAGGCTCGACGTTCGTTATGCGACCGACCGGAACTTTCTCAGTGTGCCGGTCTACACGCAGGCGCGGGCATTCCTCCAACGGCCCGCAGCGGAAGCGGTCGCGCGGGCGCACCAGAAGCTCAGGGCACAAGGGTATGGCCTGCTGATCCACGACGGCTACCGGCCGTGGTACGTGACGAAGATGTTCTGGGACGGCACGCCGGTGGACAAGCACACCTTCGTCGCTGATCCGTCGCGAGGCTCACGACACAATCGCGGCGCGGCGGTGGACCTCACGATGTTCGACCTGCGGACGGGCGATCCGGTCGTGACCACGGGGGGATACGACGAGATGTCGGATCGTTCGTATCCCGACTATCCGGGGGGCACGTCACGGCAGCGTGCCTTACGAGAGATCCTGCGTGCAGCGATGGAGGCGGAGGGCTTCGACGTGTTCGAGGCGGAGTGGTGGCACTTCGACTACCGCGACTGGAGGTCGTACCGGATCGGCAACCAGCGGTTTGAAGATTTTGGGAAGGGGACGAGGTAGACGGTAGCGGGCGAGTGGACGAGATGGACGAGATGGACGAGATGGACGAGATGGACGAACGATTTGCTCGCTGACGCTCGCTTCATTCAACTCCTTCACCGCAGCACCGGCGAAAGCCGGTGCCCCGTGTCATTGCTCGCGAGCATTGGCGAACGACCCTGGGCTCCGGCCTTCGCCGGAGCGACGAGAGTCCGTTCCATCTCGTCTATCTCGTCTATCTCGTCCATCTCGTCCACCCCGTCCACCCCGTCTATCCCGTCCACTCGTCCTCACTGAATAGCCGAAGCCCCCGCCGGCAGGTTCTCCCGCAAATATCGCGTGAGCAGCTCAAAGAGATGCCGCGACGTGTTCGTGCCCTCGAAGATCCCGTGTGACCGGTTCGGGTACGACATCATCGTGAACGGCCGGTTCGCCGCCACCAGCTTGTTCACGAGCTGCTCCGCGTTCTGGTAATGCACGTTGTCGTCGCCCGTGCCGTGCACGAGCAGCAACTTGCCCTCGAGCTTGTCGGCGAAGGTGATGGGGGAGCCGAGCCGGTAGCCTTCGGAGTTCTCGCCGGGCAGGCCCATGTACCGCTCCTGATAGATCGTGTCGTAGTTGCGTTCGTCCGACACGGGAGCAATCGACATGCCGACCTTGTAGAGCTCCGGGGAGCGGAAGAGGAGATTGAGCGTCATCGAGCCGCCGCCGCTCCAGCCCCACACGCCCACACGCGAGGGGTCGAGGAAGGGGCGCGTGCGCAGCATCTCCTTCGCGGCCGCGGCCTGGTCGGCGGAGTTGAGGAGCCCGACCTTGCCGTAGATGCTCTTGCGCCACGCGCGCCCGCGCAGCGAGGGTGTACCGCGATTGTCCACGGACGCGACGATGTACCCCTGCTGCGTGAGCATGACGTGCCACAGGTAGTTGCGACCGCCCCAGCTGTCGGTGACGGTCTGCGACGCCGGCTCGCCGTACACGTGGAAGATCACCGGGTACTTTCGCGACGCGTCGAAGTCGGGGGGATACATGAGGTACGCGTCGAGCTCGACGCCGTCGCCGATCGGCACCCGCACAAACTCCTGCTTGCCGCGGGCCAGGGCCTGCACCGTCGAGCGCAACGCCGCGTTGTCCGCGAGCGCGCGCAGGCGCCGATGGTCCGGAAGGGCGACAAGGTCGATCTGTGGGGGCGCCCCGAAGCTCGACGCGACATGAATCGCAAACTTCCCGTTGGGCGAGACGTCGTAGCGATGCGTCCCCGGCGCGTCGGTTGGAGTGAGCCTGACGGCGGGCTGCGACCCATCGAGCTTCGCCCGGTAGAGATACCGCTGGATCCCGGTCGTGGGTGACGCGATGAAGTAGACCCATCCACCCGCGACGTCGATCTGCACGACGTTGCCGACGTCGTAGTCCCCGCGCGTGACGAGCTTCGCCTGGCCACTCGCACGCGGGCGCACGAAGAGGTGGCGCCAGCCATCGGCCTCCGACACCCACGTATAAGCGCCGCCGCGATCGAGCCAGCGGAAGTCATCGACGGCGTCGACCCACGCGCTGTCCTGCTCCACGTGGATCGGGCGCACGGCGCCGGTGCGTGGGTCGCCGCTGAACAACGTGAGGGTGTTCTGCTTGCGATTGAGATGCTGGATGACGACGCTGCCCGCGTCGGGTGCCCATTCCATGCGAGCGATGTAGTTGTTGCGCGGATCCCCTGGCACGTTGAACCAGGTGGTCGCCCCACCATTCGCACTCACTACGCCCACGCGCGCCGAGGAGTTGGTGGTGCCGGCCTTGGGGTACTGCACCGGGATCGTGAACGAATAGAGCGAATCCGTGGAATTGATCATCAGGAAGTCGCGCACGCCGCCCGCGTCGAGCTGCCAATACGCGATGCGCGTGCCGTCCGGGCTCCAGCGGAACGCGTCGCGCAGGTTGAGCTCTTCCTCGTAGACCCAGTCCGTCGTGCCATTGATGATGGTACGACCGCCATCCTGGGTGAGGCGCGTGAGCAGGCCGTCGGTCACGTCCTCGACATACACGTTGTTCTGCCGGACGTAGGCGACGCGATCTCCCTTGGGTGACCACTTCGCGAACATCAACGTTGACGCCGGGGCGCCCTTGCCGAGCTGCTTCAATGCTCCCGTCGTGAGGTTCAGGACCCAGTAGTCGCCGCGCGTGTTGTCGCGCCATACGCGCGCGGAGTTCGTGAAGATGAGGAGGCCGCGCGCATCGGGAGACCAGTCGTAGCCGTCGATGGCGAGCGGGGTGCTCGCTCCGGCGGGCACCAGGCGCGAGGCAGGCACCACCACCGTGCGTGCTCCGGACGCGGCATCGTATCGCACCAGGTCGCTGCCGGCACCTCCAGCTGAAGGTTCGACGGTCGTGTACCCATTCCCGTCGGGGGTCCATGCCGTGGGGCCGAACCCGGCCGCGGCAAAGTCCCGCGTCGTAAAGATCCGCTCGATCGTGACCTTGCTCGGATCGTTAGCCTGGGCGTCGAGTCGCGTCGCGAGGAGACAGGCGACGACGACGAGCCGGAAGGGGCGGCGCATGGTGGAACTCCAGTGCTGGCGGGAAGCCGCAAGGCGGTCCCTGGGCCGCGACGCCGGGGGGTGAAGCCAGGTCGCGTGCTTGAAGTTGCACGCCAATGTTTCCGTGCGAAATGCCCGGAAACGATTGCCCATTGCCCCACGACCCGGGGCTCCGGCCTGCCCTGGAGCGACGAACACTTTACTGAGAAGACACTGGGTCCCGGATCGGCGCTCGCCTTCGCTCGCTGGTCCGGGATGACTTAGGGTCAGCCCCTCGCGACCGCAGGGACGAGCCGTTGGTCGAGCACGCTGCCAACGACATACGTCACGAGGGACGCCGCCAGCGACAGCAGGTACGGCGCCGTCGCGCCCGCGTAGGTTGCCACGAGGTACACCACGAGGCCAACGAGCAGCGTCGCAGTAGCCGTGCGAGCGCCACCCCAGCGGGTGAACAACGCGAACACGATGACGACAAACGCGCCGGAACTGCCCAGCGCCGATGCCTGCTCGACGAGCGCAAATACGCCCTCCGCGCGCACCGCCAGCACCCATGCGAGCGCCCCGAAGATCGCGACGCCCCAGCGCGCGATGCTGACCTTCCTCCGCTCGTCCGTAATTCGCATGATCGGGACGACGAGGTTGTGCGACATCAGCCCGGACGCGGCGAGCAGCGTGCTGTCCACCGTCGACAGGATCGCCGAAAGCAGCGCACCGGCGAAGACGACGAACATCGCCGTCGGCAGCAGCTCGCGCGCAATCGCCGGCACGACCTGCTCGGCGTCCTCGAGCCCCGGCACGACGGTCCGTCCCACGAGGCCCAGGATCAATGGGATGATGCCGATCATGAGGTACATGCCACCGGCGAAGAGCGTCGAACGGCGCGCGATGCGCTCCGTTGGCGTGGCGATCACGCGGCTCACGAGTTCCGTCGCGAGAATCGAACCGAAGACCGGGATCGACCACTCCTCTGCGACCTCGAGCCACGACACTCCGCCTGTTGGGGCGAGTTGGATTGCGCCGGGAGACGCGAGCACGCTGCCGAGCGTTGCGCCTTCGGGGAGCGCGAGGATCACGGCGACGAGGACCGCGATGAGCCCGAGCGATACCATGACGCCTTGCACGACATCCGTGACGGCGTCGGCGAGCAGGCCACCGAAGGCGGTGTACAGGACCGTGAAGCCTGTCGCGACACCGATCGCGAGGTCGAGGGGTATCGATCCGACGAGGGAGAGCACGTGCCCGAACGCCCGCACCTGCGCCGCGGCCCAGAGGATCGAGCTCGGGATGAGGATGATCGCCGCGAGTCGCTCCACGCCCACGGAGTAGCGCTCGCGAAAGAGGTCGGCGAGGGTGGTGAGCTTGCGACGCCAGAGGGGAATGGCGAACAGGATGCCCATCCCGAAGAGACACATGCCATACCCGAAAGGCTCGGCGTTCGCCAGTGATGCACCATCGCTGTAGGCTGCCCCTGCGCTTCCCATCACCGTCTCGGCGCCGAACCACGTCGCGAAGATCGAGAAGGTCGCAAGCCCGTAGCCGAGCTTGCGCCCGGCGAGCAGGTAGTCGCTTTCGTTGCGCACGCGGCGCGACGCCCACACGCCGATGCCGAGTTGCAGGACGAGGTAGCCGAGGACGGCGGCGAGGAGGGGAGTCATGGCCGCGGGATGGTAGCGCGGGCCTCTGAGGGCGTAAAGGCCGGGATTCGGGATTCGGGATTCGGCGTGAATGGGACGGGCGAATCACGCCGAATCACCAATCACGAATCCCGAATCACGTTAGTGAAAGTCATGCCCCTTCGCCCACGCTTCTCCGGCGTCCGCCTTGAGCGCGGTGAACTGCTCGCCGCGCAGGTTCACGACCTTGCCTTCGACCTGCAGCGTCCCGCGGACAAGGAGCAGGGGAGAGGTGGAGATGAGCAGCGCCTGTTTCTCGAAGCGCTTCGGCGTGACGATCACGTTGAGGATCCCGGTTTCGTCCTCGAGCGAGAGGAAGACGAACCCCTTGGCCGTACCGGGGCGCTGGCGGCAGATGACGAGCCCCGCGTGGGCGACCTTCGTCGCGTCCTGGCCATTGGCAAAGAGGTCCTTCGCCGTGCGCACGCCGTTGGGGGCGAGGAGGGGCCGGAGGTGGTGCATCGGGTGCCCGTTGAGTGAGAGCCCGGTGATGCGATAGTCGGCGTCGGTGGTCTCGAGGCGCGACATCGGTGGCAGTGGAGCCCGACCTCGCTTTCGTCGCGACGGCGCAAGGGGCCCAGCGTCGCCACGCGTGGCCTCGAGGACGCGCCAAAGCGCGGTGCGCCGCCGCTCGTCAGGCGGCACGTCACCGACCATGGCATCGAACGCTCCGGCCTCGGCGAGTGCACGCAAGGCGCGTTGATCGAGCCTGGCTCGCTGCACGACGTCGGTGATGTCGGTAAAGGGCCCTTCGCGTAATGCGAGTTCCAGCTTCTCACGCGCAGCGGCGCCGAGCCCGCGGACGAGGCGGAGGCCGAGTCGGACTGCAGGTCGGGGGAGAACGATGGACGGATGGACGGATGGACGGATGGACGGATGGGAGACGGATGAAGGAGATACTGGCGGATGGAGGGGCGGACGCTCCCCCTCGTCGCTCCGGCGCAGGCCGGAGCCCCGTGTCGTTGTCGTGGGCAAAGCAGCTACGACGCTGGGTCCCGGATCGGCGCTCGCTGACGCTTGCTTGTCCGGGATGACAAAGGGTTCGTCGCTCCGGCGCAGGCCGGAGCCCCGTGTCATTGTCGTGGGCACCGAAGCTTGTGCCTTCCCGTCCGTCCATCTGTCCATCCGTCCCTCCGTCCGAACTTCCGCCCCATACGGCACCACCCTCCCACCATTCCCCAGCTCCAACGACGTATCCCACGCCGAGCACGTCAGGTCCATCGGACGAACCTCCACGCCGTGCCGGCGCGCATCTTCGATCAGCGTGCCCACCGAATAGAACCCCATCGGCTGCGCGTTGAGGATCGCTGCGGTGAACTCCGGCGCGTAGTAGTGCCGCAGGTACGCCGACGCGTACACGATCAGCGCGAAGCTCGCCGCGTGCGACTCGGGGAAACCGTAGTCGGCGAAGGCATTGATCTGGTTGTAGATGCGCTTCGCGACATCGCCGTCGATGCCGTTCTTCGCCATCCCCGCGATGAGCTTCTCGCAGATCGCCGCCATGCGCTCCCGCGAGCGCTTGTGGCCCATCGCGCGGCGCAGGTTGTCGGCCTCGCCCGGCGTGAACCCCGCGGCGGTGATCGCCACCTGCATGCCCTGCTCCTGGAAGAGCGGCACGCCTAACGTACGCTTGAGGATGGGTTCGAGCGACGGGTGGGGGTACGTCACCGGCTCCTCGCCCGCCTTGCGACGCAGGTAGGGATGCACCATCTCGCCCTGGATGGGCCCCGGTCGTATCAGCGCCACCTCGACGACAAGGTCGTAGAAGCAGCGCGGCTTGAGGCGCGGCAGCGTGTTCATCTGCGCGCGGCTCTCCACCTGGAAGACGCCGATCGTGTCGGCGTTGCACATGTCGTCGAACACCGCCTGATCGGTCATGTCGAGTTGCCCGAGGTCCACGGTGACGCCCCGCGCCCCGCGGATGTACTTGAGGCAGTCCTGCAGCACGGTGAGCATGCCGAGGCCTAACAAGTCGATCTTGACGAGGCCCACCGGGTCGAGGTCGTCGCGCTCCCACTGGATCACCGTCCGCCCCGGCATGGACGCCGGCTCGATCGGCACCACCGTGCGCAACGGCTCGGCGGTCAGCACAAAGCCGCCGACGTGGATGGACCGATGCCGCGGCGCCTGGTGCAGCCCGTCGACGATGTCGGGGAGCACCTGCACGCGCCGGTCGTTAGGGTCCAGCCCGGCCTGCGCCAGGACCGACTCGGCGGACTGCGCGGGACGCGTCGCTGTCGTGGGGTTGCGCCGTTCTTCATGCGTTTGCTCGGCGTGGGAGTCGACGACATCCGGTGGTTTACCGCCCGCCTGCCCGCCTGCCCGTCCGCCCGCCCGCTGACCCCCGATGCCTAACGGCTTGAGCGTCTGCTCGATGCGGGCGTTCTGCTGCGCCGTGTCGCGGCCGTTGGCGTTTCCGTACGGCTCGTAGCCTTTCGAGTAGCGCTTCGAGAACTCGGGACGACCGCTCTGCGCCGCCTGCTTCGCCTTCGCTGCGGCACTGGCGTCCTCCGGTGGGGTGTCGCCGGCGTTGGGGTCGTGCAACTGCGCTTCGCGTTCCTTCGCCCGTGCCTCGCGCAACAGGGATCCTGTGAGCGTGCCGTGCATGAGGTCCTGCCCCTGCTTGTCAGAGAGGAGCTTCTCGGCGGTCCATTCGCCCTTCTTCTTGCGCGCGTCGCCGGGGATGCCCGGTCGATCGCTGCGCGGGTCACGGTCATAGTCGCGCCCCAGCATTTCATCGGCGGCCGTACCCGCACGGAGAGCGTCGGCGGTGGAGCGCGCCGAGAAGCGATCACTGAGCGCGCTGAGCACGTCGGCCTGTTGGACCGAGAAGCCGAGTACACGCGCCGCATCGCGCACCGCCGAGCGGCCACGATACGTGATCTGCTCGCACACCATGGCGGCGTGTTCGCGTCCGTAGCGCTCGTACACATACTGCAGCACGTGTTCGCGGTCGCGATGCGCGAAGTCGATGTCGATGTCGGGCGCCTCCTTCCGTTCAGAGCTCAGGAACCGTTCGAAGAGCAGATTGAGCTTGATCGGATCGACCGCGGTGATGCCGAGGCAGTAGCAGACGGCGGAGTTGGCCGCCGAGCCGCGTCCCTGGCAGAGGATGCCCTGGCGGTGCGCAAAGCGGACGATGTCCCACACGATCAGGAAATAGCCGGCGAAGCCCAGCTGCCGGACGAGGCCGAGCTCGTGGTCGATCTGCTTGCGGTAGTTGGGAGCCAGCTCGTGCACCGGCTTCCCCCACCGCTCGATCGCTCCCTGGTCGACGAGTCGCGCGAGGTATTCGTCGGCGCCGACGCCGGGTGGCAACGGAAAGTTCGGGAGCGTTGGCTGCAGGTCCGCGAGGCGAAACGCACAACGCTCGGCGACATCGAGGGTGGCCCGCACCCCGGCATCGTTCCCGCTCCAGCGTCGCTGCACCTGCTTCGGGTCCTTGAGGTACCACTCCCCGTTCGGCCGGAGCCGCGTGCCCATCTCGTCGAGCCGCACCTTGTGGCGGATGGCCGAGAGCACGTCGTGCACGATGCGTCCGGTGGGGGCGGCGTAGTGGACGTTGTTGGTGACGACCCACGGGATGCCTAACGCCTTGGCGATGGGGATGAGCTGCCGGACGAGGGCCCGCTCCTCGGGGAGCCGATGGTCCCACACCTCGATGGCGACGCGACCCCCGAACATGTCGATGAGTGTTGCTGCGGCGTCACACGCCGCATCCTGCTTGCCATCGGCCACGAGCGACGGCACCCACCCCCGCGGGCACCCGGTGAGCGCAAAGAGCCCCTCGGTGTGCCGCGCCAGCGTATCGAGCGAGACATGCGGCTCCCCGCGCGGCTGGTCGAGCCGCGCGCGGGTGATGAGCGACGCGATGTTGCCATACCCCTCGCGCGACTCGGCGAGCACGACGAGGTGCGTGAGTCGCTGCTCGATCCTGAGGGTGAGTTCGCAGCCAAGAATGCCCCCGATGCCGAGCTCCTTCGTCGCCTGCGCAAACCGCACCGCCCCACCAAGATCGTCGTGGTCGGTGAGCGCGATCGCCGGCATGCCCAACGCCTTCGCCCGCGCCACGAGCGCCTCGGGCTCGGACGCGCCATCGAGGAGGGAGAAGACGGAGTGGCAGTGGAGTTCTGTGTACAAGGGTCGGGTGGTGGGGTGGTCAGGTGGTCAGGTGGAACTGGTCGAAGCATGCGGGAGTGGCGGTCGATCGTCGTTGGCCACCCGACTACCCGACCACCCGACCACCCGACCCTAATCGAACCACCCCTGCACAAACCACACACTGCCGGCCGCATCACGCAGATCATGAAACACCATCAGGTCCGGCCCATGATCCGCATCTTCGAGTCTCCAGTAGTCGCGGGCATACGTGTCGTCCCACCAGTCCCCCGTCAGCCGCTCCGGCCCCACCGCGCGCTGGATCCGCACCCAGCGATTCCGCCAGCGTAACGCTCGCGGAGGCACGGTGGCATCAACGGTGGCGTCAGGCACATCCACATCAGCCGGCTCCGGCGGATCGAGCTGCCGAAAGGCCGGCGTCACCGACCACCCGACCACCCGACCACCCGACCCCCCGACATCAGTACCTTCCACCCTCTCCCACCCCGCCGCCCGCTCCGGCCGGTGCGTGTCGCGCGTGACCGGGCGGACGATCGCGTCGGTGCCTAACGTGGCGCGCAG
>JACMLI010000138.1 GCA_014379705.1 Gemmatimonadaceae bacterium | reverse complement strand
GCTCAATCGCACGAACTATTTCGAGACGATGCCGGGCCATGAGCTGGAGCTCGCGCTGAGGCTCGAGGCCGACCGGATGGCCTCGCTGCTGCCGGCCATGACGCAGGAGAAGCTCGACAACCAGCGCGACGTCGTGAAGAACGAGCGGCGCTGGAGCGTCGACAACCAGCCCTACGGTGACTGGGACGAGACCATCCAGACCCTCGTCTACCCGGCCGGCCACCCCTACCACCACCCACCCGGCGGCGACAGCGCGTCGACGGCGAACCTCGACTCGACGCTGGTGCGCAACTTCTACGAACGCGTGTACCGGCCTGAGCGCACCACGTTCATTGTGGTCGGCGACCTGGCGGCCGCCCAGGCACGGCGGGCAATCCAGTCACGCTTCGGTACCTGGCGCGCACCCGGTGTAGCGGCGCCCCTCCCCTCACTCACGGCGCAAACCGTCGCGCTCCCGACAACGAAGGTCTACCTGGTCGACAAGCCCGACGCCGCCCAATCGGTGATCCAGATCGGGTGGCCAGGCGTGGATCGTCGCTCGCCGGACTACGCCGCGCTCATGGTGATGAACACGATGCTCGGCGGCTCCTTCACCTCGCGGCTCAACATGAACCTCCGCGAGACGCACGGTTATTCGTACGGTGCACGATCGGGCTTCACGTTCCGCAGGGTACCGGGGCCCTTCACCGCGAGCGCCGCCGTACGCACCAATGTCACCGACTCCTCGCTCGTGGAGTTCTTCAAGGAACTGCGGCGCGTGCGCGACGAACGCGCCACCAACGACGATATCGAGCGTGCCAGGGCGTACGTGGAGCTCGGCCTGCCCGGAGACCTCGAGGGCACGACGCAGGTGGCCAGCGAGATCGCCGAACTCCACGGCTTCGGGCTCACCCTCGCCGAGCTCCCGCGCTTTGCTGCACAAGTCCGTTCGGTGACGCCTGCCGACGTGCAGCGCGTGGCGAGGAAGTACCTCACGCCGGACCAGGCCACCGTCGTCATCGTGGGCGACCTCTCCAAGGTCCGCACGAGCGTCGACGCACTCGGGTTGGGACCCAGTGAAGTCCTCGAAGTGAAGACCCTCGTGAGGTAGGAAACAACAACTAGCCCACTAGTCCACTAGTCCACTAGTCCACTAGTCCGGAGTTCCCTATCTCTCCAACTTGAACCCCGGATCGAGCCGCGGCCGCTGTGCTGCATTCGACACCAGCCACCCCGTGGCGTACATCCACTGCGTCATGCGTGTAAGCTTGGAGATGTCGATCCGCTCCCACTCGTCACGCGGCGTGTGATAGTCGGGATGCAGGTTGCTCGAGTACTCGACGGCGGGAATGTTGAGCCGCGCGTACGGCAGGTGGTCGCTGCGGAAGTACCAGCCCTCGGGATGCGTCGGCCGGTCCCAGATCGAGTCCAGCTTGAACTTTCCCGTCAGATCGTTTGCACGGAGCGCCATCTGCACGAGGTCCGCAGAGTTTCGATGCGGAGGCTGCACGCCAAGAAGTGACGCCGAGTCGGGCGAGTTCCGCCCCATCATGTCGGCATTGAGCACGGCAATGATCTGGTCACGCGGCACCATGGGGTGGGCCGCGTGATAGCGACTGCCGATCAGCCCACGCTCTTCCGCCCCGTGCCACACGAACAAGGTGGGTCGTTCTCCCGGACGCTTCACGAACGCGCGCGCGATCGCCATGAGCGCCACGCTCACCGTCGCGTTGTCGTCGGCTCCATTCCAGATGGAATCGCCATCGATCGGGAAGCGCACGCCGTCGTGATCCTGGTGCGCGCTGTACAGCACGTATTCGTTGCGCTTGCTCGCGGACGTGCCGTTCACGCGCCCGACGATGTTCACCGTGGGGTACGTGAAGCTCTCCGTCGTGAGGGTCACGCTGAGCTGGCTCCCAACCGCCTTCACGCGGTCGAGCATGGCTCCGCGCACGAGCAGCACGGGCGGCGTGCGACGCGGACGCTTCTCGATGCCAATGGAGTCGACCCCGTAGCTCCCACGCCCTGCGTTCGCCGCGAAGAACGGCATTCCCTGTTCGCCGAGCGAGTCCGCCACCAGCACCACGGCCGCTGCGCCTTTTGCGAGGATGCGCATCGACTGGGCCCGCACCGCCCCCGTGGCATAGCGCCACGAGGCCAGCGACACGTTCCGCCCGGGAGGATTGGGGGGCGCCACCAGCAGCGCCGCGACCGCCTTCCCCGTGAGGTCCTTCCCCTGCAGCTCGGCGTCCGATCCCGTGCCGACAAACACCAGCGGCAGGTTCAACGTGACGTCGGTCGGCGTGGCCACGATCACGTCCTTCCACATCGTGAGCGACGATCCCGCCACCTGCACCTGGCTCGCATCCGACAATCGAATGCGGCGCATGTTGAACCACTGGTAAAACGTGCCGTCTTCACCCGCAGGCTCGAGCCCGATGCCGCGGATCTGCTCCACCAGCCATCCGCTGGCGCGTAACTCATCGATCGTCCCCGCCTCACGCCCACGCATCGCATCGCTCGCGAGGATCGAGATGTCCTTGCGAATGTCCTCGCTGCGTATCGCATCGAGTGCCGGCAGTTCCCCCGTTGACGCCGCTGCCCCCGTGGAAGAAGGCGCACTCTGCGACGCCGTCGCACACGCTGCGAGGAAAAATGTCAGGAGTGTCGGTGGGATACGTCGGATCATGCCGGTCTCCGGTTGTTGAGCTGCGGGCCGCGAGGAAGATCGCAAATGGATGGAATAGACGAATGGCTAACTGTTGGCCGCGCTTTCATCTCTTCGATGCCGGCGGGCAAAGCCGCCGGCGTACCTGTCATCTGCCATCTACCATCTGAAGTGTGCATCTGCCCTCTGCCATCTCAAGGTCTTTGACCCACCTCAGCCGTGATAACGGACTTGATCCCCCCTCGCACGTTGAAGTCACCCGATACTCTCATGAACCTCGGCGCAACCTTCGATGCGAGGTCATCGAGGATCCGGTTGACCACCCGCTCATAGAAGATTCCGTC
>JACMLI010000137.1 GCA_014379705.1 Gemmatimonadaceae bacterium | reverse complement strand
TTGCGCAACAGGACGAGGTTGCCCTGGTGCGACTTGGCGATCGCCACGTCACCCGGGCCTGTGCTCACGACCACCGTGGTCGGGCCGACGGGACCGCCCACGGGCGAGCTTGGCGCCGTGGTTTCTGGTCCCGACAGTTGTTCGAGGTACACCACGCTTGCGCTGTTGGAGATCACCGTGCCGGCAGTCGTGGTGGCCTTCACGACCGCGCGGAATTGCACCGACGTCGACGTGCCCGGGGCAAGCATGCCGCCGTTTACGGCCGTCGCACCGACACCAAGGCGCACGCGCACGCGATTCTGCGCGACATCGAACTGGCCCTGATCGTCATTGGCCGCGTCACTCTGCGGACCCGCGTTGCTTCCGGTGACGACGACGATGGTGCCGGGCACATACCGGAGCTGGGCCGGTAGCGGGTCCCGAAGGACGAGGGCCAGGGCCGCGCTCGACCCGGCGAGGTTCGATACGGTGACGTTGACGAGGAGCGTATCACCGGGGACGACGGCACCACCGTTCAGGTCCGTCATCCGCTTGATGACGTTCCCCGGGATGCTGGTCCCGGGAGCGTGGGGCACGCCGACGGTTTCCATACCGAACCTGGAAACCGGACGCGACATCTCTGCAGAATCCGCAGTGCGAGATGCCAGGGCGGATGCCAGGCACAAGACAGCAAAAGGCAGGGGCGTACGAAGCATGCGAAGCGAGCAAAGTCAGGCGGCGGACGTGGGGACCACAAACAGGGGGGTCCGCGGCGCCTGCTGGAGACGGCGCTGCCGCACTACAAGGGAAGTCCCGTGCCACGCGGATCACAGATCACGCGTGGCGCGGGTCACCCAGGGCCAATCCGGTCAGGTTGGGACTCTCTTTCCTTCGAGGGGGGAGACGCGATGCCGGACGTGAGGCACGTCCAATGCGTCAAGCCGCCATGGCGAGCGACACCGCTCGACGCGCCCCTCGCTTGAGCGCGCGATGCACGGCACGGGCGTAGCGCACGAAATTGGCGCCGGCCCACGGATGACGCGCGAAGAACTCGACGGGGAGCATGTCTCCCTTGAGCCGGTTACATCGGGCGCAGGCCGTCACCAGGTTCCCCGGCGCACTCGTGCCGCCATGCGCGAGGGGATACACGTGATCGAGCGTCGCGACGTCGATCGCGAGACAGGTGCCACAGTAGACGCATCGACGACCGCAGTCGCGCATCGTGGCGTGCTTCAACGCGCGCTTGTGCTCGCGGATGCGCGCGTGGGTGGAGGTGGCGACCCGTGCACGCTTCGCGCGCGCGGGCCTGGGCTGGTGGACTCGCAGGAGACCGCGCTGGGACATGGCACCTCTCGCAAGACGACGACACCCCGCGCCGGACAGGAGCCGGGGCGGGGTGCTGGGAGGAGGAGGGGCGACGATGCCGTCTGCCGCCTGGGGGCGGCATGGGAGTGGGAGCGTGGATGTGGAGATCCGACGCGGGCATTCGCCTCCGGTTTGCCTGACGACCCCGTTAGGTGCCTGACGCGGCGCCCAGGGAGCCTGCCTAGTTATGCAAAGGGATATCGATTTGCGCAAGAGCCACGCGAGACCGTGGCCATCGCGTTATGCACCGAGCGACGCAGGCTGCTCACGCGACGTGCGCTTCACCGGGTCGTGCAACTCGCCGATGATGCGCGCGGCCATGGCATCGAGCAGCGTGCGATCGGGCATCTGCGAACCGGAAAACGGGAGCGGCACGTCGAAGCCATCGTCGGGGCGGCGCGGAATCAGGTGCACGTGGTGGTGGAAGACATCCTGACCGGCCGCCTCACCGGAGTTCACCACGACATTGAGGTCCGGCGAACCCGAAAGCTTGCGCACCACGGGCCCGAGCCGGAGTGCGACGTCGAACAAGTGCATCGCGAGGGCATGGGGCACGTCGGACAGCGTCTCGAAGTGCTCCCGCGGCACGATCAGGACGTGGCCGGCGTTCACCGGCTGGATGTCCATGAACGCGATGGCGCGGTCGTCCTGATAGCAGATGCTGGCTTCCCCGGCGCCGTGCACGATCTCGCAGAAGATGCAGTGGCGGGTGGTGGCGGCGACTCCCATGGGATCCCCCAGGATTGCGGTGTTCTCACGTGGTAGTTCATGGACAGTGCCATGGCAGGACGTGCGGCCAATCACGCCAACATCTTGGGCCGAAAGTATTTACGTCTTTGCCTTTTGCGCTCCCGAGGCGCCAGCGCCACATCCGTGACGAGTGGTGTGGATCGCGAACCACGGAAGACCTCAACGCGCCAGCCCGCGCGGCAGGTTCCCTCCGCGCTCGCGCGCCATTTCACTGACTATCTTTCCGCCCGGCGCCCCCCAAGCCGCGACCCCTACATACTCGCCAGTGGCCACCCAGACGAAATCCGAGCAAAAGAGCACCGCCGGTCTCGACCGTGACCAGCTCGTCAGCGCCTATCGCGTCATGTACCTGTCCCGACGCATCGACGACAAGGAGATCCAGCTCAAGCGCCAGAACAAGATCTTCTTCCAGATCTCCGGGGCGGGCCACGAAGCCGTGCTGGCGGCTGCGGGGCTCGTGTTCAAGCCGACGTACGACTGGTTCTACACGTATTACCGCGATCGTGCCCTGTGCCTCGCCCTCGGGATGACCCCCGAGGAAATGCTGTACGAGGCCGTTGGCGCTGCGATCGACCCGAACTCCGGCGGCCGACAGATGCCGTCGCACTTCGGGCACAAGGCGCTGAACATCGTGAGCGCGTCGTCGCCGACGGGGACGCAATTCCTCCAGGCGGTGGGCTGCGCCGAGGGCATTCACCGCGCCGCCGAGTTGGGAATGTCGGAGGGGTTCAAGAGCGACGAGATCGTCTACGTCTCGTCAGGCGACGGAACGACGAGCGAGGGGGAGTTCTGGGAGTCGCTCAACACCGCGTGCAACCTCAAGCTCCCGATCGTCTACGTCATCCAGGACAACCAGTACGCGATCTCGGTTCCCGTGGAAGTGAGCACCGCCGGCGGCTCGATCTCGAAGCTCGTCGCGTCCTTCCCGGGGCTCTACATCCAGGAAGTGGACGGCTGCGACTTCCTCGCCTCCTATGAGGTCATGCAACGCGCGGTGCAGCACGCCCGCGACCGCAAGGGACCGTCGTTCGTGCACGCGCACGTCATCCGGCCCTACTCCCACTCGCTCTCCGACGACGAGGTGCTCTATCGCCCCCCCGAGGAGCGCGAGGCGGACGCTCGGCGCGACCCGCTCACGACATTCCCGGCGTGGCTCGTTGCCAACGGGCATGCCACCGAAGAGGAGCTGACCAGGCTCCGCGAGGAAGTGGACGCGCAGGTGCTCACCGCGACCGACGACGCCCTCTCGCAGCCACAGCCCGACGCGAGCACGGTGTACTTCGGGGTCTACTCCCCGGACGTCGATCCCACGAGCGAGCAGTTCGACACCGAGGACGATCCCCAGTTCTCGGGGAACGAGACGACGATGGTCGACCTGCTGAACGCGTGCATGAAGGACGAGATGCGTCGCGATCCGCGCATCGTCGTCTTCGGCGAGGACGTGGCCGACGTGTCGCGCGAGCAGCACATGGGCAAGGTCAAGGGCAAGGGTGGCGTCTTCAAGGTGACGCACGGCCTGCAGCGGGAGTTCGGCGGCAACCGCGTGTACAACACGCCACTCGCCGAGGCGAACATCGTGGGCCGCGCGATCGGCATGGCGCACCGCGGCTTCAAGCCGGTGGTCGAGATCCAGTTCTTCGACTACATCTGGCCGGCGTACATGCAGATCCGCGACGAGCTGGCCACGATGCGCTGGCGGTCGAACAACAACTTCTCGTCACCCGTGGTGATCCGCACGACGTACGGCGGATACATCCGGGGCGCCATCTATCACTCGCAGACGGGGGCGTCGCTCTTCACGCACAACCCGGGCTTGCGTGTGGTATGCCCTGCGACGGCATTGGATGCCAACGGCCTCCTGCGCACGGCGATCCGCTGCGAAGATCCGGTGATCTTCCTCGAGCACAAGCATCTGTATCGCCAGACGTACAACAAGGCGGCGTATCCGGGCGCCAACTTCATGATCCCCTTCGGCAAGGCGCGCATTGTACGCCCGGGGACCGACGTGACGCTCGTGACGTACGGCGCGACGCTGCAGCGCGCCTTTGCGGCCGCCAACATGATCGCTGACGAAGGGTTGTCGGTGGAAGTCATCGACCTTCGCACGCTCTCGCCGTGGGACCATGAGACGGTGTTCGCGTCGGTGAAGAAGACGAACCGCGTGGTGGTCGCGTACGAAGATTCGCTCTCATGGGGCTACGGCGCCGAGATCGCGGCCCGTATTGCCGACGAGTGCTTCCCGTGGCTCGACGCGCCGGTCAAGCGCGTGGCGTCGTCGGACACGTTTGTGGGCTACGCACCGCAGCTCGAAGACGCGATCCTGCCGCAGATCGAGGATTTCCTGACGGCGTACCGCGAGATCGCGAGCTACTGATGAAAGGCGCCGGCGGCACCTCGGGCGGGCTCGGTCTGTTCTTCGCCGGCCTGGCGATGGTTGTCGGCGGCGGGTACGTGTTGCTGCAGCGCGTGACGGTGAGCAGTGGTTTCTGGGAGTTTGGGGGGCGCAACACCTTCGGGTTGTCCATGCTACCCCTGCTCGTTGGCATCGGGGTGCTGTTCTTCAACGGCAAGTCGGTGATC
>JACMLI010000136.1 GCA_014379705.1 Gemmatimonadaceae bacterium | reverse complement strand
GGATGGAGGCCTCGGTGCTCACGCCGAACGTGCTGGTGTCGCGCTCGGCCTGCAGCACGACGAACCCCACCTGCATGAGTTCGTCCTGGAGGAGCTTGACGTCGGCGCCGGCGAGGCGGATGGAGAGGTTGCGTCCCTGGAGGTTCATGCCGTGCTCCTAGCGTTCGGCGGGCGTGACGATGGTGAACTGGATATCGATGGCCGTACTCGGGACGGTGGTCGTCTGGATCGGGATCATCTGCGGATCGACCAGGATGACCTTCCCCCCTTTCCCGACGTGGCCCGTAATGAAATGGCCAATGCGCTTTGTGGGGGTTTCGGTGTGGATGTACGCGATCAAGACGTTGGTCCCGGCAGGAAGCTTGGCGAGTGCGGGTTCCAGCGCTGCAGCGTTCGGGACCCACTGCGGTTTCCCGACGGTGCCGCCACCGCGGGTGATCATCGTGCGTACGTTCCCGGGAACCTTCAAACCTTCAGCGAAGCCTCCCTGCTCAGCGATCGCTGTCGACCCGCGTCCGTTGCCAAGGAGGAGCGCTCCGCTGGAGTCTCCGCAGTTTTCCCCCGCCACGCGCCCCTGGGCCTTGTTGACCGTGAGCGGTTTGGCCGCAGTGGCGGCCGGTGGTGCGGCGTGGGCCGGCATGCCCATCTGGGTTTCGACATCCGGCCGCACGGGCGGTGTGTCCGGACCAGCGACCTTGCGACTCCCCGTGCCCAGCGCGAACCCCCACGCCGGCGCCGTGCGAATGCCCCACTCGAACCAGGTCGTCTTCCCCTCCATGTCGCGCGTGAACTGCTTCTCCGAGGCGGCGACCGTCTCCGGCGTCACGGGCTCCGGGAAGAAGCTTTTCACCGTGGCCGCGAGACCGTCGACGAGCTTTTCAGTGGTGGGCTTCTGAAGGAAATCCATCGTCCGCATCGGCATGAGGCCAAGAGTGACCCCCGACACGTAGCCCATGATTGAGTTCTCACGGGCCTGCTGCACCTTCCAGGCAATCTTCTCGTACTTGTTCGTGATGAGGTTCTTCTTCTCCTGTGCCGCCTGTTCCTCACGGACCCAGTCGGCCTCGACGATCCGCGTCTCCGGGAGGACCTGGACGCCCTCGTCGGAGATGATCGAGGGGGGGCCCGGCGCCGTGCTGCCGTCGGGAAGGGTGACGCGATCGCTGTCGTAGATGAAGCGCGACTCGTCGCGCCCGTCGCTGTCCCACAGGCAGACGGGATTGTCGCTGCAATAGCGATAGCTATCGCCGGGATCGCGGACGCCCGACGGGTCGGCGCTGGTCCATCGCCCGAGCCACGGCGCGTAGTAGCGCACCCCGTGCAGGCTCAGTCCCGTTTCGTCGTCACGCTCCATCCCCGTGAACCGGTAGCGCTTCGCCGACGCCTCGAGCGACCCGGCGTGCGCTTCATGCGACGTGCCCCCGTACGGGTAGTACTCCTCGTACGAAATGATGCGGGCGTCGTCGCCCAGTTCCAGCGATGCGCTCCCGAGATGGTTGGGCACCTGGTAGCGCGTGAGGCGGACGGGCGTGCCGTCATCGCCCACGGTCCGCGTTTCGACCATCGCGACGCGCGAGACGCCATCCATCACGTGGAGCGTGGTCCGCTCGAGCCGGATGGCCGCACCGTCGGATGCATACTCTCTGTAGACCTCGAAGCCGCCAGCGTAGATGCGTTCCGTGAGCCGGACCGGCGTGACGCCCGGCGCGGCAGCCGACTCGGTCACCTTGCGAACCCGTGTCCCCGACGCGTCGTACACGTACCACGTGGTCTCCGGCGTCGCACCCCCCGTCACCACCTGGCGTGACGACGACTGCAACAGGTCGCGGTCGTTCCAGGTCATCCGGGCGAGGTGCGGCATGTGCGTCATGCATCCGTGCCGTCCCGCACTTCCGTCGTATCCGTATGTCTGCGTTTGCGTGCCGATCGTCGTCGATGACAACCGGTTCGACACCACACTCCCGTCGATCGCACTCGCCTCCTGGTACCCATACTGCCGCACCCACCCCGGCTGCGACGGGTCGCTCCCGCGATGCTGCAGCGACAGCAGGTTGCCCACGAGGTCGTAGAGATAGCGCTCCTCGTATCCCCCCATCGCTGTGCCGTCCGCCGGCTGCGCCGTGGCTACGGGCGACGACGCCGTGTCCTCCCACGGCGCAGGAGCCAGCCGATCGCTCGCGCTGCGCCCGAGGTGCTCGCGTCCCGTCGCGCGCACGAGCCGAGACAGGGCGTCGTACGCGTACGTCGCGCCGGGTTCGACCCGCTGGTTCCGGAAGAACACCGCCTGCTGCGCACGATCCAGCACGTGGGTGATGTTGCCGGCAGCATCATACGTGTAGGCCACGTCCTGGATCCCGGCGCCGGGCCCTGGGCCCCCGTCGTCCGCAGGGAAGACCGCCGCCGGACGCGTCGTGCGCAGGCGGCGCAGGTGCCGGTTCTCGGGATCGTACTCGTACGTCGTGCGCGCGCCGTTGCCCATGGTGATCGCCGTCCGGCGGCCCAGGGCATCGTAGTCGATGCCGACCACGAACGCCGTGCTCGTGGGGCTGTTCGACCCCTGCACGTCGATCCCCTCGAGCAGCGACGCCTCGTTGTACCGGAGGGCGATGCGGCTGCCATCCGGCGGGACGATCTCGAGGGGCCGACTGATGGCGTCGAAGGTCGTTCGCGTCGTGAAGGCATCACCGCTCATGGCGGGTGACGTCCGCCAGTCGACAATGCCCCGATACTCGGCGACGAGGTCGCGGCGCGCCTCCAGCAGGTTGCCCTTGCCATCGTACGCCACGGACGTCGCGACCCCCGCCTGGTCGAACGACCGCAGGATACGCCCCCGCAGGTTGCGACTCTCGGCGCCGGGCTCCTGTTCCCCGTAGTTGGTGACCGCCACCTGGGACTCCACGCCATTCTCATCCAGGAGGTACGACGCCGTCGCGCGACCCAGCAGGTCATAGCGGGTTTCGACGCGCTGACCGCGGTCGTCCCAGGCGAAGGCTGGCGTCCCGCGCGCGTCGAACAGCACCACGCGAGTCCCCGCGTCCATCGTGCGCTGCCGGATCTGCTGCCCGGTCGCGTCATGGGCGTACGCGGCCACGGTGCGTCCGAATGCATCGAGCATCGCGCGCGGATTCCCGGAGACGTCCCGTACCACGCGAGTGATCACGACCTCCGGTTCCGGCCCATCGATCGAGAGGGTGGCGATGGTGGCACACGCACGACCGAGGGCGTCGTGATGCGAACGCGACGGCGTCCCCGCGTGCGCGGCCGCCTGTCCGGCGGCGGTCGCTTCCGATGCGCCGAGCTGCCCGGCGTTGCGTCGCTCGAACCAGGTCACGTGGGCCCCGCCTACTGCGGCGAGGTAGGGGGATACGAGCGATGCCACGTCCGGATCCGTGGCGGGATGCAGGAGCACGGTGTCGTTGGCATCCCAGCCCTCATCCTGCCACGAGCCGATGCGTCGCTTGTCGTAGCGACCGTCCGGATGCAGCGTCGCGATCGCACGCCCGATCGCATCGTAAAAGATGACCGGCCCCGTTCCCTCGAGGCGCGCGAACTCGAACGTGTGCGTTGCGGAGAAGAACGGCTCGTACTTCCGGACCGGCAGCCCCTTGTTGTTGAAGATCGTCCATCCATCCGCCACCCAGCGCGCCGCGAAGCCGGTGGTTGTGTCGGGTTCCGCCGGCAACTTCCGCTGCACGACCTGTCCCAGTCCGTCGACGTACGAGATGGCGACGCGAAGGGGTGACGCGGCGTCGGGGCCGACCGTGCCGACATGCTGTTCGCGCTGCAGCGTCGCCGACCAGGAAGGACGTGGGGCGGGGTCATCCCTGCTGCGCTCGTACGCAAACAGGTCGTAGACGGTGCAGGTAGTCGCCGCCCCGAGTCGCGCCGCCGCTGTGGTCAGCGGCGCGGCGAAGAACGCATCCACCGCAGCGTCGGAGGGCGCATCGTCGAATCCCACGAGCGTGTCGCCCGTTGCATTCCCCACCTTTCCCAGGACCGCCGTCGCTACCGGAAGTCCACGGACATCGAAGGCCACCTCCGTGATGTTCCCATTGGGGTCCCTGATGCGCCACGGCATCAGTAGCCGATAGTCGAGCGAGGCGACGACTTCGTTGCCGACCGCATCTTCGGTCCGGACGACCGCGAGGTGCAGCGGATCGTAGTCCACAAGGAAGGTCCCACCGAACGCGTTCGTGTTGCGACGCACCAGGTAGAAGGCGGTCCGCGCCTCCGCGAGTTCGGCAAGGGGAGTCGCAACTGCTGGCGTGAACCATGCGCGACCGCTGGAAGCCCACCACGCGGCGTCCTCGCGAACGTAGCGGCACTCCGATGCGAGCATCTCCGGGGTCACTCGATCGCCATAGCACGATGCCACCAGGTCATCGGTCAGGACGAGTTGGAGCGACTCACCCGTCAACGCCCCCGGTTCAAGGATCCCGTCCGCGAGGACGGCGCTGCAGTCGTCGGCCCGGTATCGGGTGCGCGTCCTGGACAGCAGGCGTAGCTGCAGGAGACCCGGCGTCGCCGTTTCATGGAACTCGATCGAGCTGGCCGCCATGATCGCACTCGCCACTTCCGCCAGCGCGAGGCGCGACCGACCAGTGGGGCGCGTCAGGCCCGTCAGCTCCATTGTCAGCTGCTCGGCGAGGAGCGGAGTGCGCCACGCGTCGGGCTGGTCGATGGCGTTCGTGAACTGCGCGCGGCTCGTCGTGGCGAGCGTGCGCGCCTGATCGAGCTGGATTTCCGGGGGCAAGGAATCATCCGCCGCTCCGCGACCGTATGCGACAGCGACCGAATGCCGAACGTTACCGTAGTCGTCGACGTCCAGCGTGACACTGTGCGATGTCCTCGCATCGCCCGGGTCCCGCTCGCTGGCTTCCGTGATGGTCTCCGCCAGATGGCTGTGCAAGACGGCGTGCCGATGCTGCGCCGCCGGCTGGACCAGTGTCACGACCGCCGACTGCGAGGTCACACGGTACGGCATCGCTTCTCGTTCTGACCCATCGATCGCAAACACTTCCTGCCGAAGCATCACACCGCGCGACGCCCGGTGCGCCTGCCTCACTTCATCGGCAGTCCAGGTGACTGGAAAGTCGACGGGCGCCAGGAGCGACTGCACAAAGGCCTGCGTTGCCGTGTCATCGTCAGGCGGCGGGGCGCCGAAGAACTCGCGCGCGTAGCGCGCAGGCAGCGTCGCGTCGTCCGCCCCCGTGTGATACCAGGTGCGCGTGAGGATGGGGGGAAGCGCTGGCGACTCCCCCGCGTCAGGTACGGCGTCGGTCCCCTGCAGCGTGGCAAGGCGCTCGGTGTCCCATTGCTCAACAAGTCCAAAGCCGCGGAACTCGCGCTCAGTGCCGTCGAAGTATCCGTGGTGGTAGCGATATGTGGAGGCGAATCGGTTGCGACCAATGCGGTCCACGGTCTCGACGCGCGACACCACGTGCACGGGGAAGGGGAGGCGCGTCACCCATGGCCGTCCCTCGAGCCGGGCACGGAGATAGTGCCGTGTCGACGGTTCGTACGACACGTGCGTCTCGGCGCCGACGTTGTTGCGCATCGACGTGAGCAGGTGAGGCTTGCCATCCGCCATGAGCTCCACATATCGCAGCGGCCGCTGCACGGCACCGGGGAGGGGCGACGACCACACGAGGCACGCCGTGCCGGTCCCGAGGAGGTCGATGATCGCGGTGGACGAGTGGCTGTCGACCCCCGGGAACGCCGCGAGGTGGTGCACCGCACTCCAGCCGTTGCCTCCCTGGTTGAAGGCAATCGCCACGTCATCGGCGCCAAGGTAGACCAGGTCGATCGCGCCGGAGCCGTCGACATCGGCGAGGTGAAGGCGACGGGGATCGAAGTGGTCAGCGACGTCGAACAGCGGAGCCGCATCCATGTCGACGCGGGCACCAAACCGGCCGTAGCCGAGGTTCGGCCAGTAGCTCACCCCACCACGGGTGATGCGAACAATGTCCGCCAGCCCATCCCCCGACATGTCGGCGAGGTACACCGCCTCGTTGCCGTCGGAGAAGACCGCGCGCGGCCCCTCGCGATCGTCCGCTCCATCGAGCACACGCATGGCGGCACCAAACCCGACCCTCCCCGCGCCAAGGTGCACCCGCAGCGCACCGTCATCCGAGAACAGGAGGTCGGGCCGTCCATCGCCGGTCAGGTCGACGATGCGCACGTCCGGGGAGGTCGCGTCGAGCGTCGGGATGGACGCGAACGGAGTGAACCCCGACCACGAGTCGCCCACGCGACTGAAGGATCCCGCAACGCCCGAGAGCGCGACCACCTCGAGCGCGCCATCCCCGTCCAGGTCCAGCAGCGCCCGTTTAGGGCCGTCACCGGCGCGCGCCACCCACGGCAAGCACTCCAGGCCCGTGAACGCTGGCACCCCATGCGATTCGCTCACCGGGGTTTGGTTTCGCATGTAGTACCAGGCGTCGCCCTCCGGCTGCCTGACGAGGACCCCCGGCAGTCCCTCGCCATCGAGGTCCACCCACTCGTATTCCCCCTGCCCATCGAGGCCGCGCGGCAGGTGCTCCACATCGTCCGGTGACAGGTCGCGAACCTCGGCCGAGAGCCGGCCGCGCGACCACCCGAATTCGAGGGCCGGATACCCCGCCGTGTCGTAGCTCCCATCGGGGCGCTGGCGATGACGGTGGTCGGTCACCCGGACCAGGCGTGACAAGGGTGCATGCGCCGCCCCCGCGACAGGCACGTCCTCGAAGCCTAACGAGAGTGACCGGACGAGGGTGACGGGGTGGCCGAGCGTCTCCGGCATGTGATGCAGGTGCAGCACCCGTTCGCAGCGGCGGTACGTGCGCAGCTCGAATCCCGGCCGATACGAGGAGAACGGGTCCGGACGCACGGGCCACGCACGATCGGGTGTCCCGGATGGGGAGTCCCCGGAATGATCCCCGTAGTCCAGGGCAAGCTCATACAGCCACTCCCCGGGCGGCGCGCGCAGGGGAGAGGGCGCGGCATACCACGCGTCGCGATTCCCGTACCGCACCCGCTTGAGATATCTCATCGCGCCGCGGTCGGCAGGGCTTCGGTGCCGCTCGTGGAGCGCACCCGCATCGACGCCTGACGAGTCCTCGGGCGCGTACTCGTACACGGCGACATTGCCCTTGTCATCGTGCGCGAGGCACGGCAGCCACTGGAAGACCTGCGCGGCGTCCCGGGGATTGGCGACCCTGCTCTCGCGGGAGCGGCCGTACCACGTCGTCACGTTGTCGGGGCCGGTCACTCGCCACGATGTTTCTGCCGGGTCGGCGATGTCGAGCCAGCGCTCGATGCGTGACGCTGTAGCGCCGACACGCGGCCGATACCGCCGGATTCGATAGCGACGCCCGTCGACGTCCCGCTCGGTCTCGAGCCGCGTCCACGTGCCCGCCACGTCCTCCAGGACCGGGACGAGATCTTCCCCACCGGCGATCACGAAGTCGTCGCTCTCCTCGTCATCGCGGTATCGAGGAATCCCCTTGTCCGTCCTTCGGGAGATTGTCGCCAGCGAAAGCGTCCATCCGAGCCCGAAGGGCCCGGCCCCGGATCCGGAATCGTATGCGAGACTGAGCTGGGGCGTGACCGCTCCCCGGCCCGGTGACACCGGGAGTGGAATTCTGAGCGACGCTGTACCGGTGACCGGATTGGCGGTGAACTTCTCGCCGAGTCCGCGCACTGCGCCACCGCCCTTGGGAAGCGACACGGAGGGGAGCGCGGGCGTTGCACGGCGGTTGGCGCTCGACTCCGCAGCACGCGCCGGTCCCAGGCTCTCTGACTTCACGCGGCGCTCCGGTCGCACGTGCGTCACGCGGAAGCGCGCGGCGCTGGGGGAGCGAAGTTGAGGGGGTTGGAATGCAGTTGCAAGGAGCGCCGTTTCGCTCGCCTAAGTATGCGAACTCGACCGTTGCTGCTCTGGCATTCGGCGCCCGACGCGGAAGCGAGTGCGTCACTTCGGCTGGGGCGCCACGATGGGTGCCGTGTGTCGTCCCTCGCGGCGACGACCGCGGGGGGCCACGCGAGGAACGGCTACGTCATGTCGATTACCACTTTCCCGAACGTCTCGTTGGACTCCATGGCGGCATGTGCCGCGCTGATCTCGGCGAGCGGGAACACGCGGTCTACCACGGGTCGGGCGCGGCCGTCTTCAAGCATTGGCGTCACGTCCCTCTCGAAAGCGGCGGTC
>JACMLI010000135.1 GCA_014379705.1 Gemmatimonadaceae bacterium | reverse complement strand
GTAGGAGCCGGTTGCCGGACTCGCCGTGGCGACCGCCGCACCGAGCCGCGTCGCGCGCGCCAGGGCAGCGTCGTCCAGCCGCGCCTCCACGTATGTCGCATCGTCCGCATGGCGCACCGAGACGACTTCGCCCAGGCGATGCAGCTCCGCGAGCAGCTTCCCGTTGCCGTGCTCCATGCGCAGTACCACGAGCGGCGTGTGCCGGCGCGACGCCTCGACGAGCGCGCGCCGCAGGTCGACAATGCCGGCGTCGCCCTCGATGGCCGACACCAGCACGTTCTGCGGGAAGAGATGGGCCGCACGCGTGCGCAACCCCTCCTGCTCCGCCACCGGCAGGCGATCGATCTTGTTGAAGACGTACAGCACGTCCTTGTCATGGACGCCAAGCTCGGCGAGCACCTCGTCCACCACCTCGCGCTGCTCCTCCCAGTGTGGGTGCGACGCGTCAATCACGTGCAGCAGCAGGTCGGTCTCGAGCACCTCCTCGAGCGTGGCGCGGAACGACGCGACGAGATGGTGCGGCAGCTTCCGGATGAAACCCACCGTGTCCGTGACGACCATCTTCGTCTGCTCGGTCAACCCCACCTCGCGCGTCAGTGGATCGAGCGTGGCGAAGAGGCGGTCCTCGATGAATATGTCCGGCGCGTGCGAGAGGGCCTTGAGCAACGACGACTTGCCCGCATTCGTATACCCAACGAGTGCGGCTCGAAAGACCTGCTTCCGCGACTCGCGCTGGACCATGCGCGCCCGCTTCACGTCGGCGAGGCGCTCCTTGAGCAGGCGGATCCGATGCCCGATCAATCGACGGTCCGTTTCGAGCTGTGTTTCGCCAGGTCCTCGCATGCCGACGCCGATGCCGCCGGTCGTCTTCTCGAGGTGCGTCCACATGCGCGTCAGGCGCGGGAGCATGTACTCGAGTTGGGCGAGCTCCACCTGCAACTTCGCCTCGTTCGAGCGGGCGCGCGTCGCGAAGATGTCGAGGATGAGCTCCGCCCGGTCCATCACGCGGCGATTGACCGTCTCCTCGATGTTCTTGCCCTGCGAGGGCGAGAGCTCATCGTCGAAGATGATCAGGGACGCCTGACGATCGGACGCCATCTGCTCCAGCTCCTCGAGCTTGCCGGAGCCCAGGTACGTGCCGGGATGCGGGCGCTCGATCTGCTGTGTCATCGTGCCCACCACCTGGACGCCCGCCGTGTCCGCGAGGCGCTGCAACTCCTCGAGGTGTTCCTCCACGAGGAACCTGGCGTTCGTACCCTTGCGTGGTGCACCGACGAGGATCGCGCGCTCAACCGGCGGCGCGAGGGAAATCAGGTCGCGAGAAATGGCTGGTGTGGCTTGGGGGAACGTGGCGCGGGGCCGAAGCCCCGCGCGAATAAGCTAACGATTGCCGGAGAGCGTCGAAAAGCGACCGCGCTGGTCGTAGGGTCGCGTGAAGCTACCGATCGGCGTGCCGAAGGTGATCGCCCCTTGCACCCGGTACTCCACGCTGCCGGTGTTCATGAGCTGACGCCCGGCATTCCCGACCCCAGCATAGGAGAAGCTCAACGGAAGGCGCACCGTGGTGGTTTCACCCTTCTGCACCTGGAATGGAGAGTTGTACTCCCCATCCCCGAACTTCACCGAGTCCACGAGGATCGAGTAGGTCAACCTCGAACCATCGAGCTTGTACCCATTGGGATTGTAGACGCCGAGCACGACCTCGAGGGATCCGCCGGTGAGTCCGAGGCCGGTGATGCGGCCGTCCTGGAACGTCACGAGGGGCTCCTTGAAGTCGCGGCCGAGGGCCCCGCAGGCCCCAACGCTCGCAAGCAGGGCCGCACCGAATACCGCACGCATGACACGCATAGTTTAGCTGGGTTCGTCGAGGTCTTTCCGAGGGCCCGCGTCGTCCGGGAGGTCCGCCGCGGAGCCGGTGCCTTCGGCGCGTCGCTTGAGATCGGCCCACCATTGCAGGCGCTTGCCGATGTCTCGCTCGAAGCCGAAGGGGCCCGGTTCATAGAGCACCCGATCGCGCACTGCGTCCGGCAGGTACTCCTGCGGAATGTAGGCCGTCGGGTCGTTGTGCGCGTACTGGTACCCCTGTCCGTACCCCAGTTCCTTCATGAGGGAGGTAGGCGCGTTGCGGATATGGAGGGGCACCGGCTCCGCCGGGTACTCGCGCGCCAGGTCGAGCGCCGCCTTCCACGCCTCGTACAGCCGGTTCGACTTGGGGGCAGTGGCCAGGTACACGGCCGCCTCGGCGATGGCGAGCTCCCCCTCGGGGGAGCCGAGGGCCTGGTAGGTATCGCGCGCGGCGAGGGCCATGGTGAGGGCGTTGGGGTCGGCGAGGCCGACGTCCTCCGCGGCAAAGCGCACCGTACGGCGGGCGATGTACATCGGGTCTTCGCCCCCGAGGATCATCCGTCCGAGCCAATAGAGCGCGCCCTGGGGGTCGCTGCCGCGCAACGCCTTGTGATACGCCGAAATGAGGTTGAAATGCTCCTCCCCTCCCTTGTCGTATCGGGCGGCGCGCAGCTGCATCGCCTCGCGGATCACCTCGGGAGTGAGGCGCCCTCCCTTCCCTACGAACTCGGCGGCCGCCTCGAGGGCGTTGAGCGCGCGACGGGCGTCGCCGTCGGACTCGCGGGCCAGCCACTCGATGGCGGCGTCCTCGGCCACGATCTCGTCGCCCCCCAGGCCGCGTTCGGGATCGGTGAGGGCGCGGCGC
>JACMLI010000134.1 GCA_014379705.1 Gemmatimonadaceae bacterium | reverse complement strand
GAGCACCGTGAAGTAGTCCGTCGGGAACTTCATCGCGCGGTAGATCAGCCCCGTGTAGAAGTCGACGTTGGGGTAGAGCTTGCGCCCGATGAAGTAGTCGTCCTCGAGGGCAATCCGCTCGAGCTCGAGCGCGATCTCGAGGTCCTTGTCCATCCCCGCGACCTTGAACACGTCGTACGCCAGGTGCTTCACGATCTTGGCGCGCGGATCGTAGCTCTTGTACACGCGGTGACCGAAGCCCATGAGGCGCTCGCCCCCCTTCCCCGACTTCACTTCGTCGATGAACGTCCGCACGTTCTTGATGTCGCCGATCTTCTCGATCATGCGCAGCACCTGCTCGTTCGCGCCGCCGTGCAGCGGGCCGAAGAGCGCCATGATGCCGGCGGCCGTCGCGCTGAACGGGTCGACGTGGGAGGAGCCCACCGCTCGCACCGCGTTCGTCGAGCAGTTCTGCTCGTGGTCGGCATGCAGGATGAACAGGATCTCGATCGCGCGCTCGAACACCGGGTTCGGCACGTACTTCGCCTCGGACATCCGGGCGATCATCGAGAGGAAGTTGCCCGCGTACGAGAGGTCGTTGTCCGGATACACGAAGGGGAGGCCCTTCACGTGGCGATAGCAGAACGCGGCGAGCGTCGGGACCTTCGCCAGCAGGCGGATGATCGCGATGTCGCGCTGTTCCTTGTCGTGAATGCGGCGCGCCTCGGGGTAGAACGACGAGAGGGCCGCCACCGCGCTGCCTAACATCGACATCGGGTGCGCGTCGTAGCGAAACCCCTCGAGGAAGCGCTTGATGTTCTCGTGCACGTACGTGTGGTACGTGATGTCATGCACCCAGCGATCGTACTCGTCCTGCTTGGGCAGTTCACCGTGACGCAGGAGCCACGCGACCTCGAGGAACGACGCCTTCTCGGCGAGTTGTTCGATGGGGTAGCCGCGATAGCGCAGGATGCCCTTGTCGCCGTCGATGAACGTGATCGCGCTCCGGCACGACGCCGTGTTCATGAACGCCGGGTCGTAGGCCATCATCCCGAAGTCGTCGGCGTTGACCTTGACCTGCTTGAGGTCCGCGGCGCGGATCGTGTCGTCGGTGATCGGGACCGTGTACACCTTGCCGGTGCGGTTGTCCTTGATCTCCAGCGTATTGTTCGTGGGCGTCGCAGGCGTCGCCGTCGTGCTCATGTGCGTGGTCTCCCGATGTGCCAGGACTCGTCCCGTCCGCGTGCGTGCGAAGCAGGTGGCGGAAAACTAGCGTACGACACGGGGCGTCCATAACCACGATGCGCGCACCGACGGCGGGCGCATGGGTCTGCCGCGCTCCTTAATTTCCGTCGGTTGAGCGGCCCCTCCCCGAACGCCACCCGCATCGTGCAACCGGACCTGCCCCAGCTGCTGGTCATCGTCCTCATCACGGCGGTCGGAAGCGCGATGAACTCGATCGCCGGCGGTGGCACCCTGCTGACCTTTCCCGCCCTCGTCGCGCTCGGCGTGCCCGGCCTCGTAGCGAACGCCACCTCCACCGTCGCCCTGCTTCCCGGCGCTGTCGGGGCTTTCCTCGGGTACCGGGGTGCCCTCGAGGGCGCGAAGGATTGGGCCATTCGGTTCGCCATCCCGAGCCTGCTCGGTGGCGTCGTGGGGGCCATTCTCGTGATGCTCACCCCCGCCGAGCGCTTCGACGCCCTCGTTCCGTGGCTGGTGCTCGGCGCGACAACGCTCTTCATCATCCAACGGCCCGCGATGCGCCTGCTGCGCTCGCACACGCCCGCCCCGGTGACCTCCGCGACCGGCGACCCGGCCATCCCGGGCGCCCCCTTCGCGCTGCTGGCCGCCCAGTTCCTCATCGGCGTCTACGGCGGTTATTTCGGTGCCGGGATGGGGATCCTCATGTTGGCGGCGCTGGGGTTCATGGGATTCACGAACATTCACCGGATGAACGGGCTCAAGGCCCTCGGGGGCACCTGTGCGAACCTCATGGCAGCAGCGGCTTTCGCCCTCTCCGACCTCGTGAACTGGCCGATCGCCGGCGCGATGATGGTGGGAGCCATCGTGGGGGGCTACGGCGGCTCCCGGCTGGCGCAACGGGTGTCCCAGGAGTGGGTCCGCCGCACGATCATCATGATTGGCCTCGCGAGCGGGATCTGGATGCTCGCCCGCGGCATGAACTGAGATCCCGCGCGCCAAGGCAAAGATTTTCCAAGGATTGGCCGATACTGGATACGAACGGACCTGGAAATGGTTCGGGCCGCGACTGGCACGCCCCGCTCGCGCCTCGGCACGGTCACTCCTCGGCATTGCGACATCATGCTCTCCTTCTTCAGCTCCAAGGCACCGAAGGCTGCGCCGACCGCCGCAGAAGAAGCGCCCTCCGGGTCTGCTCCGTCGACGTTCGACAAGGAAGAATTGTCGCGCGAGACCGGCATCGTCCTCGATGCCATGGGGTCGCTCCTGCAGCTCTATTCGAAGTTTGCCTTCGACACGGAGCTCCGTACCGGCGATGAAATCCGCTCGCTCGTCCAGCACTGGCGCCTGCACGGTGTCGTCGGTGCACGGCGTCCCGATCATCCCGAAGACAAGCCGGGTGCCGGGATCTTCTACCGTGACTGGAAAGGCCTGATCAACTTTTTCGGCGAGCAGCGCCGCGACGAGTCCAAGTACGTCACGCGCGTGCTCAGCGATTTCCGCGACGTGACGTGGGCCTTCGTGAGCGCGGTGCACACCGTCGTTGTCGAGGAGCACGAGGAAAGTCGCATCGCCAACGACCAGCTGAGCCGCATGCGCGTGGCCGTGGAGAGCAACTCCACCGACCTGATGAAGCGCGAGGCGCTTGCCGTGGTGAGCGTGATGGAGAAGCTGATCGAGCACCGCAAGGAGCGTCAGCGCGAGCAGTTCGCGATCCTTGCCGACAAGCTCAAGAACCTGGGGCGGGAACTCGAGGACGCGCGTCGCGAGTCGGCGATCGACGGCCTCACGGGGCTTCACAACCGCAAGTCCTTCGACGACTACATCGGGCGCAGCATCGAGTTGCACACCCTGCTCGGCCAGCCGGGCTGCCTGATGATGGTCGACATCGATCGCTTCAAGCAGATCAACGACGCGTATGGCCACCCGGTCGGCGACGCCGCCCTGCGACAGATCTCCAACACGCTCTCTCGCACCTTCCTGCGTCGCGTCGACTTCGTGTCGCGCTATGGGGGCGACGAGTTCGCAGTCATCCTGCAGGAAACCGGCATCGACAACGCCTTCATGCTCGCCGAGCGCCTGCGTCGCGCCGTGTCGGACCTGCCGCCGATCGAGGTTCCCGGCGGCGCGGAACCGCCACAGCTCACGCTCACGATCGGCATCGGGGAGCTCAAGCTGGGTGACACGGGCATGGACTGGATGAAGCGCGCCGACGCCGCCCTGTATCACGCCAAGCGCGCCGGGCGCGACCGCGTCCACACGATCGCGGGCTGACGTCGCTCCGGCGCAGGCCGGAGCCCCGCGTCATGTGCCGGGCAGTGCAACGACACCGGGTCCCGGTTGTTGCATTCGCCGGACCGGGATGACACGGGGCATGCCTAACGCGGCTTGCGCTTCGCCATGGCCCGGACTTCACGGAACTCCGCGGCGGTCACGGGGAGCACCGAGAGCCTGTTGCCGCGCTGCAGCAGCCGCATGTCGGCGAGCGCGGGATTGCCACGCAACTCCTCCAGCGCGACCAGCCGCTCGAGCTTCTCGACCCCGCGCACGTCCACCACAAACCACCGCGGCGCGTCGCGCGTTGACCCGGGGTCGTAGTGATCGTCCTTCGCGTCGAACGCCGTAAGATCCGGGTGCGCCTCACCCGCCACCTCGGCGATGCCCGCCGCGCCAGGCGGTTCCGCGCTCGAGTGATAGATGATCACCTGGTCCCCGACCTTCATCTGCTGCATGAAGTTCCGCGCCTGGTAATTCCGGACACCGTCCCAACTCGTGGTCCGCTTCGGCGCCTTCATGAGGTCATCGAAGGAGAAGGTTGCGGGTTCGGTCTTCATGAGCCAGTACTGCATATGGACGAGATGGACGAGGTGGACGAGATGGACGAGATGGACGATGTCCACCCGGCCGATGTGCTCCAACGGCGCTGAAGGGAATGCTAGCGGCGCGAAAAGGAAAGAGGCCCCGACTTCAGGACCCCAAGACCTCTACTATCTCGTCCATCTCGTCCACTCGTCTACTCGTCCGTAACGATCCCCGACTTCGCCGCCTTCAGCATCACGTCGCCAAACAGGTCGACCTCGTCGAGCGTCGTGTAAACGCTGGGCGTGACGCGCAAGCCGTGGAACTCGGGGTGCACGATCGCGACGGTCATGATCTTGTGCTTGTTCCACAGCCACTGCTGCAACTTGGGCGTATCGACGCCCTCGATGTTCACCAGGCAGATCGCGCACGATTGCCTGTCGTCGAGCGGGGTCAGGATGTTGAAACGGCCATTGCCCTCGGCGAGGACGCGCTTGGCCCAGCGGTCGCGCAGGAAGCGCAGTCGCGCCGCCTTTCGCTCGAGGCCGATGCCCTTGTTGAATGCCACGGCCAGCGAGATCGCGTTGTGATTCGCCGCCGGGTGCGTGCCAATCTCCTCGTACTTGCGGATGTTCGCTTCCTGCTCCTTTGACGCCGCCATCAGCGGCCACAGCTTCGCGATCTTGTCGCGCTTCACGTAGAGGAAGCCCGTGCCGATCGGCGCAAAGAGCCACTTGTGCAGCGAGGTGCCATAGTAGTCGCAGCCCAGCTCATCGCGCGTGAACGGGAAATGCGCAAAGGCGTGCGCGCCATCCACGAGGACCTCGATGTTCTTCGCCCGCGCCATGTCCACGATCTTGCGGATCGGCAGGATCTGGCCGGTGAGGTTCGTGATGTGCGTGAGCTCGATGACCTTCGTGCGCGGCGTGATCGCGGCGCGGAACTGGTCCACGATGTAGTCGTCGGACGGCGGCGGCACCTTGAACGAGATCGACTTCACGACGATCCCCTCGCGGCGGACGCGCTGGTCCCACGTCGTGATCATGCGCCCGTAGTTCTGGTTCGTGATGATCACTTCGTCGCCCTTCTGCAGGTCGAGCCCGAGGATCATCGTTTCGTTCGCCTCCGAGGCGTTGCGCGTGATCGCCATTTCCTCCGGGTCACACCCGAACATCTTCGCCAGGTCGCGCCGGACGAGCTCGATGCGTGGCTCCAGATCCTGCCACATGGTCCACACCGGCATCTGGTTCGACCACTTGAGGTCGCGGAACATCGACTCGAGCACGTGCGTCGGCGTCGGGCTGACGCCACCGTTGTTCAGGTTGACGGTCG
>JACMLI010000133.1 GCA_014379705.1 Gemmatimonadaceae bacterium | reverse complement strand
GTGCGTCCTGTTAGGCGCCTTCGGCGTGAGCATGATCGTCGCCGCGTTCTTCCCTGCGGATCCCGTGGACGGTTTCCCTGCCGGCACTCCCGAGGGCATCCCCACCTCGATCAGCACCACGGGAATCGTGCATTTCGCCGCGGGAGCGCTCGGGTTCACCTGCCTGGGCATCAGCTGTCTCGTCGCCGCGTGGGTGATGTCGCGGCAAAACACACGGTCGCTCGCGCGGCTCTCCCTCGCGAGCGGACTCGCCGTGCTCGTCGGGTTCTTCGGGGGCTTTGTGCTCCCGAACATCTTTCCGGGAACGACGGGCATCTGGTTCGGCGTCGTGGTGGGGTGGGCGTGGCTCTCGGTGCTCTCGCTCCACCTCCAGCGTCAGGCAGCCGCCGCCACCTGACGGCGGCGACTCGCCACGTTGAGCGCCACGACGATGAGAGCGCTGCGACGCTGAAGGTGGTTCGCATCCCGGAGGCCACAGCGTGGGGCCGTGGGCGGTAGGTTACTCGGCGATGCCATCCTCCTGGACACATGCGATGAGCGCTGTCGCGGTCGGTGCCCTGGTGCTCCCGAGCGCGCCGCCGCGTGTGTGGGCCACGGTGGCGATCTGCGCCATCCTCCCGGATCTCGATGCCATCGGCCGACCGTTCGGCCGCGGCGATGTGGAGTGGCTCGGGGGGCATCGGGCACTGACACACTCCTTGACTGCATCGCTCGTGCTGAGCCTCGCAGCGACCGCTTGGCTGCGTCGCGGAGCAGGCGCAGCCGCACCGTTCGCGAGGCTGTGGATCGGCCTCTTTCTCGCCTGCTGTACGCACGGGATTCTCGATGCCTTCACGCAATACGGAAGCGGCATCGCCTACTTTGCTCCGTGGAGTTGGACCCGCTATCGCGCCCCGTGGCTCGTGCTCTCAGGCTTGTGGTCCGATTTCGCCATCTTTGTCGTCGCTGGCGTCGTCGCCAGGATCGTGATCATGCGCCGCGGTTGGCGCGTCCCATGGGCCCTCGTTCCCGGACGTCGATCACGCGTTTCGTGAACTCGCGACGCGGCGCCCCCTGACCCGAGGGATCCGCCTCCTTGACAGGCAAGTAAATGCTTGCCTATTATCCGCCAAGGGTTCAGGGCATCCGAACCCAATCGACGGCAGCCGAGCGATAAAGGCCGGCGCCGCTCCAAACCAACCAGCAGGGGAGGACAGTTCCATGGCGGATATTCTGCATAGGGTCGGCATCAAGGCGCCCCTCGACGACGTGTACAAGGCGGTGGCCACGCGAGACGGCCTGGCCGCATGGTGGGCAACCAACACCCAGGGTGAAAGCAAGGTCGATGGCGTGCTCCAGTTCCGCTTTGGTGCCGGCGGGTTCGACATGAAGGTGCTCGATCTCAAGCCGTCCTCGCGCGTGTTGTGGGAAGTCGTGGACGGGCCCGCGGAATGGCTCGGCACGAAGGTCAGCTGGGAGATGCGGCGCGACGGCGAGTACTCCATCATCCTGTTCAAGCATCAGGACTGGCGCGAGCCAGTGGAGTTCATGCATCACTGCAGCACCAAGTGGGCAATGTTCCTGATGAGCCTCAAGGCACTCGTGGAGACCGGCACCGGTGCGCCGGATCCGCACGACGTGAAGATCGACAACTTCAACTAGGGCTGACGCGAGCATCCCGGCGTCGCCGCCCACGTCCGCGACACTCTTGGACATCGACAAGGTCTTCAAAGCGCTCGCCGACCCGACCCGCCGGCGCCTCCTCGACCTGCTGCATCGAGACAACGGGCAGACGCTGGTGTCCCTGTGCGAACACCTGGACATGACGCGCCAGGCCGTGTCGCAGCACCTGCAACAGCTCGAGGAGGCAAACCTCGTCGCGGTGGTGCGACGCGGTCGCGAGAAACTGCACTACCTCAACCCAGTGCCATTGTTCGAGATCCACGAGCGCTGGATCGGCAAGTTCGAGCGCAACCGTCTTGGTGTGTTGCGCGACCTCAAGAGGAGCCTGGAAAGCGATGACAACAACGACAAAGCCTGACTTCGTGTACGTGACCTATATCGCGACCACTCCGGAGCAGGTGTGGCGGGCACTGGTCGACACGGAGGTGACCGAGAAGTACTGGCTGGACCCCAGTGCGGATGTTCCGGCCCATGTGAACGTGTCCGACTGGGCGCCCGGCTCTCGCTGGGAGCACCAGCGCGTTGACGCAGCGCGCACGGTCGACATCGCGGGGAAGGTCGTGGAGAGCAGCCCGCCGCATCGCCTGGTGGTGACCTGGTCGCGACCGACGGAGATCGAGGACGAAGCGAAGCGTTCGCGCGTGACCTTCGACATCGCGACGAGCGGCAACGGGCTCGTGCGCCTCACCGTGACGCATGAGGACCTCGAGCGCGACCCGCAGATGCGCGACGGCGTCTCCAACGGCTGGCCGAAGGTGCTCTCGAACCTCAAGACGCTGCTCGAGACCGGTCGACCGCTCAGTCGGCGAACTGCCGACAGCTGATGTCGATTCGGGCGTACCGCGACAACGACACGGGGCTCCGGCCTACGCCGGAGCGACGACAATCATTGACACAGGGCTCCGGCCTACGCCGGAGCGACGACAATCATTGACACAGGGCTCCGGCCTCCATCGGAGCGACGACAATCATTGACACGGGGCTCCGGCCTACGCCGGAGCGACGACAATCATTGTGGCTCAACGCTCCTGGACGATCACGAAGCGCTCGCCATCCGGCGACACGTCATACATGGTGTTCAGGCCGGCGTGATAGGGCGCGCGGAACAGCACGCTCCGCGCCCCCACCGTCGGCGGTGTCGCCTCCCACGCGGCGCCGAGTTGCACCGCCATGAGCGCGCCGGCATTCCAGTAGTAGAGCTCCCGCCCGTCGCCGCGCCAGACGGGGTGCAGGCCGCCGCCTGACGAGAGCGTGATCCGGCGCGTTGGGCGCGGCCAGGAATCGAGGTAGACTTCTGCGCGACCCGACGCGTCCGACGTGTACGCCACCCACCGACCGTCCGGCGACACACGCGCGGCGGTCTCCTCCGCTGGCGTCGCCACGAACGGCCATGCGGTCGCGCCGTCGACCGGCTGCACGATGATGTCATGCCCGTTGCCGGGCGCGTCCTCGGTCACCAGCAGCGCCTTGCCGTCCCGGCGCCAGTCGCTCGCGAACTGCGTACCGACGCGTGCGGCAATGACGCGCGAGGCCCCCGCACCGATCGTGCGCTCGAGCAGATCCTTGCCACCAGGCGCGGTGGCCGAGTAGACGACGCGCTCGCCGTCGGGACTCCACTGCGGATCGTTGGCGTCGTCATCGCCGTCCGTGAGCCGACGTGTGGCGCCCCCCTTGAGGTCGGTGACCCAGAGGTCGCTCGTACTTCGCCCGAACGCGAACGCTCCGTAGACCACGCGCCGTCCATCCCGGGAAATGCGCGGCGTCCAGGGACGGTCGGCCGCGATCGATTGTACCGTCCTGCCGGTGCGGTCCATCACGGTCAACGACAAGCCCTCTTCGGAGCCGCCCTGTGACGCACCGAGATCGACCGGCGGGCGCAGGACTTCGGGTGCGACGCTGGCCCAGCTCTTCGCGATTGGCGAACGGCCAAGGAACCAGCCCCCCGCCAGGCCGGCAGCAAGCATCGCGCCGGCGACATACATGGCCGCGCGCGCCGACACCATGCGCCCTCGTGAC
>JACMLI010000132.1 GCA_014379705.1 Gemmatimonadaceae bacterium | reverse complement strand
GCAGCGTGCCCTCGATGCGATAGGTCCGCGAGACATCGAGGAGGAACTGCAGCCGCTCGTGGCTCGACCCGATGGTCCGGGAATCGGCGAGCATCTGCAGGACCACCGCGGTGTCGGGCGCCTGCCGCACGAGGTGCCTCATGACGCGCGACTTTTCGTACGACGACTCGACGCGCCGCAGTGCCCGCAGGAAGGGCGTGCCGAGCGCGCCATCTGCGGCGACCGACTTGTCGATGGCGATGAGCAACTCGGCGAGTTCATATCCGCTCATGTGCGCGCCCGCGTGGTCGAGGATCACCGAGGCGTTCGCCGCCGTGATCGGCCCGCCGCGGGTCATCGCGGTGAACACGCGGCGATACTCGTAGTCGGACTCGATCGTGCCGAGGGCGTCCAGGTAGTACTTCTGCGTGCCGGGAGCCATGGCATAGCGCGAGGAGATCGCGATGAGCAACTCGGCAAGTTCGTAGTCGGACTCCATGCCGCGCGATGCCTCGAGCATTTCCCCGACGGTCGCTTCACCGAGTCCATCGCGCCTGAGGAGCGCGCTGAGCGCCCGGCGCCGCTCGTGTGACGACGAGATCCTGCGCGTGGCCTTCGCGAGGGATCGCTGGGCGGGGTCGTCGAAGGCCGGCTCCTTGCCGACGGCGATGAGCAGTTCGGCCATCTCGTAGTCCGACTCGATCTTCGCCCCGGCCGACTCGATGACCCGGACGAGCTGCGCGCTGTTCAGGCGGGCGCGCGTGGCCAGTCGCGTGAAGTAGATGCGGCGCGCGTGGTCACCCTCCATGCGATCGATCTCGGCGAGCACGCCTTCCACGCCGCCGGCCTGCAGCAGCGCTGGAAGACGAACATCGACGGCCCACGCCAGGCGCCGGTCGAGTCGCAGGGCAACGGCAGAGAACCAGGCGCGGCCCTCCGCATCCCAGGGCCGCCGATCGCCGTCCACCCGGTAGTCGTGCTGCACCGCGCCATTTGTCCCGGGCGTGATGCGCACCTCGCGCTCCACCTTGCCATCGTCCTCGCGCAACTGCACGTAGCCCCCGGGCGCCATGGCGCTCACCTCATCGAGTGCGGGGGAGAGCGTGTATTGTCCCCGGGTCTGCAACTCGACTTCGCATCCGTCCTGCTTCCACACGACCTTGCGCCGGTCGTCGTCGCTCGAGCTCGAGATGTGCGTGTTCGACCCCCGGCGACCCTGGCAACGCGCCTGCGGCGGAGGGGCCGCGGGGCGGGCCGGGAGGACGGCGACCAGCGGCGCAGGCGGCGCATCACTCGAGACGGTCACCATTGCCGGCACTGCGAGCATTGGCACGTCTGCGGATGCTTCGGGAGCTTCAGCCGACGGAGTCGCGACATCGACCGAGGGGACTTCAGGGGTGTCAAGGGCGTCCGGCGTCTCCGTGCGAACGACGGGCTCCGCCGGCGACGCTGCCCTCACCGTCGTTGCCGGCCGTGGCGCAGGGGCCAAGGTCCCAGGCACGTCGGCGACCACGGTGATGGGTGTGACGCGAGCGACCGGCGTGAGAGTGCCGACGCACGCCGAGAGGGTGAGGGCAGCAAGGGCGAGCGCGATGCGCGTGCCGACCCCGGGGAGGTCCCGACGCTGGGTGGGCTGCAGGATCGAGCACAGGCGATGCGCCAACGACGACGAGCGGGCCATGGCGAGCGCCGCGGCCGGCGACCGTTCCGCGCCGGGAAGGCTAACGATTGCCAGCAACTGCCCGGCGTAGAGGGACGGCCGCACCCCCGCCTCGAGCACAAGGTCGTCGCAGGCTTCCTCGCGGGCGAGGCGCTCGGCCGACGTGAGCCACCACGCGATCGGGTTGAACCAGTGCAGGGCCCTCGTGACCGTCATGAGGGTGAGGGCAAGGGCATCGCCGCGCTGGACGTGCGCGAGTTCGTGGAGGAGCGCGGCGTCACGCTCGTCGTCCGACCAGTCGCTCCAGGCGGGAACGAGCACGGTGGGGTGAATGACGCCCCACGTCATGGGCATGCGGGTGTCCTCGGTGGCGAGGATGCGCACGCGGGCCGGGAGGCGCCCCCGCCACGGCGGAGCCGG
>JACMLI010000131.1 GCA_014379705.1 Gemmatimonadaceae bacterium | reverse complement strand
GCTTGAACCACGCGCGCAGTTTGGCCGAGACGCGTTTCGCGTGATCAGCGTCGAGGGAGCGTGGAGTCCGGCGGGCCGTGGGCACGGTGGGAAACGTAGTGCGCGGGGACGGATGGACGGGACTGCACCGCAGCACTCAGCGGTCGCGACCCGCCTACCCGTCAGTACTTCGTAATGCTCGGATCCACCTCATCCGCCCAGCGAAGGATCCCGCCCGCCAGGTTCCACACCTTCGTGAACCCCGCGGCCTGCAGCTGGCGCACGGCGCGCGCACTGCGTGCCCCGCTGCGACAGGCGAGCACGATCTCGCGGTTGCGGTCGCGTCCCTCGAGGGCCTCGCCTAACGACGCCTGGGGAATCAACTCTGCCGACGGGTACGCGGCGATGCGCACCTCGTACGGCTCGCGGATGTCGATGAGGTCGAAGTCATCGCCGCGCGCCTGTCGCTCGGCAACTTCCTTCGGGGTGATCTCGGGGATGGGTGAGTCCAATGGCACCGTCTTGAGTCCGCAGAACTGTTCATAATCTATGAGCTTCGTGAGTTCGCGGGTGCCGCACGCCGGGCACTTGGGGTTGCGACGCACCTTCACCGTGCGCCACTGCGCCCCGAGCGCGTCGATGAGCGTCAGGCGGCCGATCAAGGGTTCTCCGACTCCCAGTATGAGCTTGATCGCCTCGGTGGCCTGCAGGGTGCCGATCAGTCCGGGGAGCACGCCAAGGACGCCACCCTCGGCGCAGCTCGGGACCATCCCCGGCGGGGGCGGCTCCGGGTAGAGGCAGCGGTAGCACGGCCCCTCCGCGGTGCAGAAGACCGATGCCTGCCCGTCGAAACGGAAGATGGACCCGTAGACGTTCGGCACCCCGGAGAGCACGCACGCGTCGTTCACGAGGTAGCGCGTCGCGAAGTTGTCGGTGCCGTCCACGACGAGGTCGTACTGCCGCACCAGTTCGAGCGCGTTGGCCGACGTGAACCTGACCTCGTGCGGCTCGATGTTCACGTGCGGGTTCACGTCACGCAGCCGGTCGACGGCGGAGGCGAGCTTGGAGCGCCCGACATCGCTGGTGCCGTGAAGGATCTGGCGCTGCAGGTTGGTGACGTCCACGACGTCGAAGTCGACGATCCCCAGCGTGCCCACGCCAGCTGCGGCGAGGTAGAGTGCGGCGGGTGACCCGAGGCCGCCGGCGCCGATCAGGAGGACGCGCGCCGCCTTGAGCTTGCGCTGCCCCTCCTCACCCACCTCGGGGAGGAGGATGTGACGGCTGTAGCGGGCGAGTTCGTCGGGGGAGAGCTCGGGGAGCTCCACGTCAGCTCCTGCGTCGGCAATGGTGAGCGTGCCCATGAAGCTAACCCCCAGCAACGGCAGGAACGATCACGACCTCGTCGCCCTCGTGGACGACCGTGGCGAATCCGTCGGAGAACCGGATGTCCTGGTCGTTGAGGTAGACGGTGACGAACGGATAGAGCTCGCCCGACGGGTCACGGAGGCGCGGACCAACGCTGGGGAAGCGCTCGACGACATGGTTGAGGACCGCACCGACGGTGGCGCCTTCGGCGTCGAGCTTGCGGTTGCCACCCGCCTGGGCGGCGAGGGCGGACGGGAGGCGGACTGGGATGGACATAAGGGCCGTGATTCGGATTCGGGAGTCGGGAGTCGTGAAGGAAGGCGTCAGTTGACGAGGGCTTCGACTTCACGCAGGCGAGGATTGATCGTCGGGACGCCGTCCAGATCGGCGTGCAGGGCTTCGGCGGTCTTGAGGCCGTTGCCGGTGAGGCAGATGACCACGTCGTCATCGGGGCCGAGGGCGCCGCGGCGCGCGAGGGCCTTGGCGCCGGCGTAGGTGACCCCCGCGGCCGTCTCACCGAAGACGCCCGTGAGGGACGCGAGTTCGCGGATGGCGTCGCGGATCTCGTCGTCGCTCACGGCGGCGGCGCCACCGTTGGTCTCGCGGAGTACGCGTGACGCTGCGAGGCCGTCGGCGGGATTTCCGATCGCCAGGGAGCGCGCGATCGTGGATGGAATCTCGGGGACGATGCCGCCCGAGCCGCGCTCGAAGAGCTTGACGATCGGGGAGCACCCGGTCGCCTGGGCGCCATAGATGCGCGGAAGTGCACCGTCCACGAGCCCCGCGGCCAGAAACTCGCCGAATCCCTTCCTCAGTTTGGTCACCAGCGAACCGCCGGCCATCGGTGCGATCACCGCGGTGGGCAACTGCCATCGCAACTGCTCGACGATCTCGAAGGCCATCGTCTTGGAGCCTTCGCCGTAGTACGCGCGCAGGTTCACGTTGGCGATGCCCCACGGATATTCGTCGGCGAGCTGCGCGCAGAGGCGATTGACGTCGTCATACGTGCCGCGCACACGGACGAGGTGCGGTCCGTACACCAGCGTCCCGACGAGCTTCGCCAGTTCGAGGTCGTGCGGGACGAAGATCCACGCGGGGATGCCTTCGCGCGCCGCCGCGGCGGCGACGGCGTTGGCGAGGTTCCCCGTGGAGGCGCAGCCGATGGCATCGAGGCCAAAGGCGCGCACCGCATTGATCGCGGTGGTCACCACGCGGTCCTTGAACGACAGCGTCGGGTTCGAGAGGGTATCGAGCTTGAGCCACGCGCGGCGCACGCCTAACGCCTGCGCGACGCGCGGGGCCTCCTGCAGCGGCGTCCACCCGGTGTCCTTCGCGGCGACCGGGGATCCCTCGAACGGGAGCCACTCTCGATAGCGCCACAGGGTGCGCGGCCGCGCCGCGATGGTGTCGCGATCGGGGAGCACACGGTCTGCCGGGTACACGACCTCGAGGGGGCCGAGGCACTCCAGGCAGATCGCCGCGGGCCGATCACTGGTGTGCGGCACGCCGCAGTTGGAGCACGCGAGCGGGAACGGCGTCAGCGTCTCGGGAGCAACGGTGGTGGTCATGCGGCAACCCTCCCCGCGCCGCGGGCGAGCAGTGTACGTGCGCCGGCGAGGACGTCGCCGAGCAGTGCGGATGCGGTGCGATCTCCCCCGGCGCCCGGTCCGAACCAGCGGAGCTGGCCCGCGAGCACGGCGGTGAGTTCGACGGCGTTGGTGACCCCGGTGACGGTGGCCAGGGGATCGTCGGCGTCCAGCACGCGCGGTTCCACCACCAGGCGCGGACCATTCGCCTGCCACGCTTCAGCCACGAGGCGAACGCGTCGCTGGGCCGCGCAGGCGGTCACGCGTGAGCGGGGTGCGCCAGGCGGTCGTGGCGAGGATCGCGAGCTTGGCGGCCGCATCGG
>JACMLI010000130.1 GCA_014379705.1 Gemmatimonadaceae bacterium | reverse complement strand
GGACGGGTAAAACTGGCAGTTCTTCGTTACCCGTCCATCCCGTCTATCCCGTCTATCCCGTCCATCCCGTCCGCACCATCATCCCGTCCACCTCGTCCATCTCGTCCCCTCTTGGAGCCCCAGCGTGCATGACGATGTCAGTCGCACCGCGACCACCTATGGCGCCGTCCTCGGTGTCGTCTTCACGGGCGTCGGTGCCCTGCTGTGCTACATGCTGGGGCTGCGCGGGCTCTTCCTCGTGGGAGGCGCGATCGGTATCGGGGTTGGCTCCGGCTGGATCATCCGTTACGTCGCCCTGTCCATCGCCGAAGGGGCGGGGCGCAGCATCCTGGCCTTTGTGCAGCCGTCCGGAAAGTCGTCCCCGTACCAGCAGGAGTTCTCGCAGGGTCAGGCCCTCGCCGCGGCGGACAATATCGAGGGTGCGATCGAGTGGTACGACGCCGAGATGGCGCGGCTCCCGGAGAGCGTGTTGGTGCGCATCCAGAATGCGGACCTGCATGCGCGCAACGGCCGGCCCGAGCGCGCCGAGGCGCTCTTCCTCGAAGCGCGTCGCCTGACGAGTGACCGGAACTTCGAGCTGTACTGCACCCAGCGGCTGATCGACCTCCGCCTGGGTGCGCTCAGGGATCCGGCCCGCGCCCTCCCCGAATTACGGCGCCTGATGGAGCGCTTTCCGGAGTCGCGTGAGGCTGCGGGGGCGCAAATAGCGCTGGCGCGTCTCAAGCAGGAGTTGGCGCGCGAGTCGTGATGTTGGTCGGCGTGTGGCCCTACGGGATTTCCCCTCTACCTTTGGGGGTAGATACTTCTCGATCGACTGGCTGATGGAGCGGCGCTCTCATGTGCCCTAAGGTTGGCCATCCCCCTCCTGGGGGGTCGGGAATCATCCGCTACTCACCGAGGACGTCACGTGCCTTCGAAGCCCCCCGCTCCGGCGCCGTCGCAGGACAGGAAGCAGTCGCGTCAGCAACTCATCGACGCGCTCAATGAGGACCTCGCCCGCGAATACCAGGCGATCATCGCCTACGTCACGTATTCCCAGGTGCTCAAGGGCCCGACCTACATGCATATCGCCAAGGAACTCGAGACGCACGCGGCCGAGGAACTCGCGCACGCCCTGATCATCTCCAAGCAGATCGACTACCTCGGCGGTACGCCGACGGTCACGGCCAAGCCAGTGAAGCAGTCCGAGGACCCGAAAGTGATGTTACGCGCGGACCTCGAGAACGAGCGCGACACGATCAGCCAGTATCGGCGCCGCGTGCTGCAGTGCGAGGCGCTCGGCGAGTTTGCGATGTCGGAGCACATCCGCGAGATCCTCAAGGACGAGCAGGATCACTTGATCGAGCTCGCGACGGCGCTGGGAGAGGATGTGCCGGATCCGGGCGTGGCCTGAGCGTTGCAGCGTCGAGCGTTCGAGGCCACCGCGGTCATCCCGGACAAGCGAGCGACAGCGAGCCCTGATCCGGGACCCAGTGTCGTCGGGCGGCCGATGCATCGTGGCTGCCAGCCAGTCCCGACCACTGCGTGCCTGACCCTTTTCAAGGCGCCGCTGGCCGGTACGTGAACTCGGGATTGCCCTGGCCCTGCATGTGCGGCGAGTACGAGGCGATCAACTTGTTGTGCTGTCGTCGCACGATGAGGTGCGGGCCCTCGATGCAGCTCGCGTTCGGTGGGCACACGTACGTCACTTCGACGCGTCCGCCCCGGTAGCGGTAGTCAAACCGTTGCTCGAATCGCTCGGGGCCACGGCCGTTCCACTCCTGGATGTGGACCTTGGTCCCGCGGCCGTCGTCGTCGAACCAGATCGTGTCGGCGACGATCCGGTACGACCAGCCATCACCCGACAGCGTGACCGGCAACTGAGCAGCCGACACGCTTTCGAGGACGTAGCGGCCTTCCACCTCTCCGGGCCCGAGGCTGTCGCCGCACGACAAAGCGGATAGTGCCAGCGCGAGGGCGAGCATGGTCCTCGGAGTACACGAATTATTCATGTTCGCGTCGGTTGCGGGTTTCCCTGGCACGGTTTCAGGAGGCCGCCGGAAGGGACGACGTGGTGAACTCGTCACACTCGCGCAGGCGCATGCGCCGTCGCCAAGTTGATGACACCCACGACTTCGCACCCATGTACCGACTGCTTCGCAGCGCTCTCGCACTCGTCACGCTCACCTCGTCCCTCAGTGCCCAGGGCTCGCCGTTCGGCGAACTGCCATGGCGCCATATCGGCCCATTCCGTGGCGGTCGCATCAAGGCGGCAACCGGAGTGCCCCAGAAGCCCAACACGTTCTACTTCGCGGCAGTGAACGGGGGCGTCTGGCGCTCCACGGACTATGGCCGCATCTGGGAACCGATCTTCGACGGTCAGTCCACCGGCTCCGTTGGCGCCATCGCCGTGGCCCCCTCCGACCCGAACATCATCTACGTCGGTTCAGGGGAAGGCCTGCAGCGCCCGGACCTCTCGACCGGCAACGGCATCTACAGGAGCACCGACGCCGGGAAGACCTGGGAGCACCTTGGGCTCCGCGACGGCCAACAGATCCCGCAGATCGTCGTCGACCCGCGCGATCCCAACCGGATCTTCGTCGCCGTGCTCGGCCACCCGTACGGACCTAACGAGGAGCGCGGGCTCTACCGCTCCACCGATGGCGGCCGCACGTATCGCAAGGTCCTCGGCCCCAACGAGAACACCGGCGCGATCGACATCGTGATGGCGCCGGACAATCCCAACACGCTGTATGCCGCCCTCTGGGAAGCACGCCAGGGACCGTGGGAGAACGGCGTGTGGCAGGGGCCGGGCACGGGCCTCTTCAAGTCCACCGATGGCGGTGAGACGTGGCAGCGGATCATGAACGGCCTGCCCACCTTCGAGCAGGATGGGCTGGGCCGCATCGGCATCGCGATCGCCCCGAGCCGCCCGTCCCGTGTGTTCGTGACCCTGGACGCCGGGCCGAAGAGCGGGATCTATCGCTCCGACGACGCGGGTGCGACGTGGGTGAAAACGTCGAATGATGCCCGCGTGCACAACCGCGGCTCCGATTTCGCCGAGGTGAAGGTGCACCCGAAGAACCCGGACATTGTCTACTCGGGGAGCATTGTCACGTGGAAGTCGACGGACGCGGGCGTCACGTGGGAGATGATCCGCGGCGCGCCCGGAGGTGATGACTACCATCGCATCTGGATCAACCCGGACAACCCGGACATCATGCTCATCGCCGCGGACCAGGGGGCGATCGTCACGGTGAACGGCGGACAAACATGGAGCAGCTGGTACAACCAGCCCACCGCGCAGTTCTACCACGTGACGGCCGACAACTCGTGGCCGTATCGCGTGTGCGGCGGCCAGCAGGAGTCGGGTTCGGCATGCGTGCAGAGCCGCGGCAACGACGGGCAGATCACCTTTCGCGAGTGGCGCCCGGTGGGCGTGGAGGAGTACGGCTACGTCGCCCCCGATCCCCTCGACCCGAACATCATGTACGGGGGCAAGGTCACGCGCTTCGACTACCGCACGGGGCAGACCCAGAACGTCGCGCCGAAGCCCTTCCGTGATCCCGACTACCGAATGTTGCGCACGGCGCCGATCCTCTTCTCGCCGGTGAACCCGCGCAAGCTGTTCTTCGGCGCGAACACCATCTGGCAAACGACGGACGGCGCCAATACCTGGCGCGAGATCTCGCCCGACCTCACGCGCAAGGACTCCGTCGTCCCTGCCAACGTGGGCAAGTACGCGAATGAGCGGTCGGCGAAGGCACGGCACCCGGGCGTGGTGTACACGATTGCGCCGAGCTACCTCAAGGAAAACACGATCTGGGCGGGGAGCGACGATGGCCTGATCCATGTCACGTTCAATGGCGGGCGCACCTGGAAGGACGTCACCCCGCCGCAGCTCGTGCCGTGGGCCAAGGTCTCGCTGATGGACGCGGGTCACTTTGATACGCTCACGGCCTACGCCGCGATCAACACGCTGCGCCTCGACGACTTGCGGCCGTACATCTACCGCACGCACGACGGCGGAAAGACGTGGATGCCGATCGTCAACGGGATCGACAGTGGCGCGACAATCAACGTGGTGCGTGAGGACCCCAGGCGCCGCGGGCTCTTGTACGCAGGATCGGAGACGAAAGTCTGGGTCTCGTTCGACGACGGCGACCACTGGCAGTCGCTGCAGGTGAACATGCCGGCAACGTCGATCCGCGACGTGATCATCAAGGACGACGACCTCATTGCCGGCACCCACGGACGCGGCATCTGGATCCTCGACGATGTCTCGGCGCTCCGCGAGATGGCCGACAACCCGCTCTCCAGGCCGGTGCACCTGTTCAAGCCAAAGGAGGCGACGCGGGTCCGGTACTCGATGTACACCGACACGCCCCTCCCACCCGACGAGCCGCGAGCTCCGAATCCACCGGACGGCGCGATCTTCCACTATGCGCTGCAATCCCCGGCGAACAACCTCACGCTCGAGATCCTCGAGGAGTCGGGCCGATTGGTACGCACCGACACGAAGGGCGTGAACACCGAGCCGGAGCCGAGCGACCAGGGGCACTGGCCGGACTGGTGGATCCGCCCGTTCCCGGAACTCACGGCCAGCCCCGGCCTGCATCGCTTTGTTTGGGACATGCGGTATCCACGCCCCAAGGCGGCGTCGTTCTCGTACCCGATCAGCGCAACCCCCGGGCAGACGGTGCCCGAGCCTCTTGGGCCCTTCGTTCCCCCGGGCCGCTATACGGTGCGACTGACGGCCGATGGCCAGGTGCTGACGCAGCGCTTCACCGTTCGCGTCGATCCGCGCGTCCGCACGCCGATCCTGGAGATCCGGGCGCAGGGGGCGCTGGCGTGGCGGCTGTGGGACGGCGTCAACCGCGCGGCCGATGGCATCGAGAAGGCTCGCTCGCTGGCCCAGGCGG
>JACMLI010000129.1 GCA_014379705.1 Gemmatimonadaceae bacterium | reverse complement strand
CCCTAAAGCAGGTCGTATGCCTGATAGGCGACCCGATCCGGGTCGGACAGAACGGGGCACGGGATACCGGTTCGTGCACGATATTCGGCCGAGCGGACGGCTCCGCCCTGCCCGATCACGACGACCGAAGCACCCGCGTCCGTGTACTGCGAGTACTCCGCCGTGAGTCGCGCGGCGCGGTCGTAGCCGCAGCTGCATCCGAAGTGACGCCAGAACAGCACCAGCGCAGGGGACTCCGCCCACAGTGACGAAAGGCGTACCATCTCGCCGGTGTGATCCGGCAAACGGATGTCTGGCGCTGCATCGCCCACCTGCAGCGGTACGCGGTCCCACCGCACCCGCTCCGGACCGCGATGCCAGGCATCGAGCCATTCCTGTTCAGCTGCTTGCTGTTCTTCGACGATGCTCATCAGCGTCTCCCATGTGGGCGTGTGGGATGACGCTACAGGCTCACTAAGGTGACCGCATGACCAGATACGTTGCTCTCCTTCGCGGAGTCAACGTCGGCGGCGTGAACGTGAAGATGGCCGACCTCGCCGAGGTCGTCCGCGGGCTCGGCTACGACGATGTGACGACCGTGCTGGCCAGCGGCAACGTGCTGTTCACGACCCCGGATGCTGCCGCAGCATCCAAAGACAAGCTCGAGGCCGCGTTGCGCACGCGATTCGGGTACGAGGCCTGGGTCCACGTGCTCACGGTGGATGCGGTGCAGAAGGTCATCGACGCCTTCCCCTACGAGCGCAGCGCCGCGCGGCACGCGTACGTGGTCTTCGTGCTCAGGCCCGAGGTCCGCGACGAGTTGCTCGCGGTGAAGCTCGACCCGAAGGTGGAGCAGGCGAAGGCGGGGGACGGCGTCGTCTACTGGAGCGTGCCCAAGGGCGGCACCCTGGACAGCGCGATGGGCACGGCGCAGTCCGCCTCGAAGCACAAGCCGTGGCTGACGACCCGCAACCTCAACACGCTGGAGAAGCTGACGCGCTAGTACTCAGGCGCGGGTACGGCGGGTGGCCCAGGCGAACAGCACACCGATGCAGACCAGGGTGCCGAACGACCCGTTGATATAGGCGAGGGAGCCGATTCCGTCGTTGGTCCCGGGTCCGTGGGCGAGCATCGACAGGCCCATGCACCACCAGGCCATCAGGAAGGTGAGCAGCGCGACCACGCCGGCCTCGCGCGAAGTGAGACCCGCCAGGCCGGTGCGCAGCCCCCGCACGGCGAAGGTTCGGACGAGAGCCAGGAGCGCCAGTGCCACGATCGCTGCGAAGGCCAGCGTCGTCACGGGGAGCGTCGCCCAGCCGGTCTCGGGCCGTGAGGGCGGAATCACTCCGGACGCGAGGACGAGGACGAGCGGGCCGACGATCGCCAGCGGCGGGAGCAGCCGCCACGCGGCGGCGCGGAAGCGCTCCATGCCCCGGCTCTCGCCTGCGGCCTCCGTGGTCATGGGGCGACGGTAGATCGCGCTACTGGGATTCGGGTGTGACCAGCTCGTCGGCGTAGGCGCGCACCGAGCGCTG
>JACMLI010000128.1 GCA_014379705.1 Gemmatimonadaceae bacterium | reverse complement strand
TCGCCACTCACCTGGTGGTGGCTCGCGCTCGGCCTCGCGACGCTCGCGCTCAGCGTCTCGTCGCCCCGGCGAACGCCGGGGCCCCAGGTTTGGCTGGATGCCCATGAAAACGACCCGGGGCTCCGGCCTTCGCCGGAGCGACGGGGGCAGGGCGCCTAACGAGCACTCCCGACGCTCTCGGTGGGCGGGGTGCGGACCTCGCGGGGTGGGGCGCGGCGAAGCGCTCGTTCGAGGGCGAACCGGGCAAGCCGCTCGGCCAGGGGTCCGGAATAGCAGAGAAGGCGGTGTTCCCACACGTCCGGGGCGAACTTGGCCTTGTAGCGCGCGAGGTCGCGGAAGTCGTACGGCGTCGTGAGGCGCCCGAACGCCTCGGCGAGCAGCGCCGAGAGGCGGGGCGAGTCCGAGGGTGGCGCGTCGGGCGCGTCGAGGCGGGCGAGGGGGCTCAGTCCCATCGAGGCGAAGGGCACGCCCTCCGTTCCCAGGAGGCGCAGCGTCTCGGTCACGAGCAACTCCATCGTGCCGCGCGGCGCGTCGGGACGCCGACGCGTCACGTCGAGGTACCAGCCCTGCCGTGCCCACACCGGCTCGCAGACCAGGAAGCCCTCCACGCGCGTGCCCTGCGCCACGAAATAGCGCTTGGCGGTCGGAACGTTGAGCTGTGGCTGCCCGAGGAGGAATCCCAGCTCGTCGCTTCCCTTGCCGGCGAGCCAGAGGGCCGAGATCTCCTCGAGTTCGGCGTTGCGTCCCTTGGCGCCTGCCGACTGCGGGTGGTGCTCCACGACCGAGAGGCCCGAGCGCGTAGCGTGGTTCACGGCGGCGCGCACGGTAGCCCGCGCACCGCCAGCGAGCGTGAAGCGGCGCGGATCGAAGACCGGTTCCGCACCGATCGGCACAGCCCCGAAGCCGGCGCTCGCCCACGCCGCGCGGAGTGCCGGACTGGCCGCATACGCAAAGACGGGACGCGGTACGCTGCGGCGACGGACTGCGGAGATCAGCGTCGCTGCGTCACGCGGGTCACACACCGGGTCTCCGGCGATGACGGGGCAGCCGACCCGCGTTTCCCAGGCGACGAACCCCTCAACGCCGCGCCGTGTGAGGTAGCACTTCCGCCCTTCGAGCAGCACCCACGACGCCGTGTGCGCCCCAAAGCGACGCAACAAGTCTTCGGCGTTCGCCGGCACGCGTCCCGTCATGCCGTGAAGCTACCAGTTCGTCGCCCCGGCGAAAGCCGCGGCGACGGGTGCCTATCGCTCGATCGTCTCCAGCCGCTTGCGGGCCAGGTGCAAGGGGAGGAAGGTCGCGACGAGGCAGAGGAGGGCGGCGAGGGAGAACCCGACGATCATCGCCGTTGGATCCGCCTCGCCATTGAACGCGCTCGCATTGAGGTACACGTAGACCGGACGGGCCTCGAGGACCAGCACGCCGCCGATCAGGCACACGGCGCTCATCATGAAGACGAGCCCCCCGAACGACGTCGGGATCTGCGCCGCGTTCTCGGTTTCGAAGCGGGGAAACATCGTCCCGAAGCCAACCGCCAGGCCCGCAATGGCAAAGGTCATGAACGTGATCGTGCCGATCGACACCGCGAACATGAAGGGGCTCACTTGCAGCAGCGCATTCGTCACGCCCACGATGCCCAGCGCCAGCAGCAGCAGCGGCACCGTGCCCACCCAGAACTTCGCCCACAACAGGTCGCGCATCGCGAGCGGACTCGAACGCACCAACCACCAGCTGCGTCCCTCGAGGCTCACGCCGGGAAAGAGAAAGCGCGCCGCGATCGACGCCAGCACGAAGCCGGCAAGTGCGAGGTTGAGGAACGGGATGAGGTTCACGATGAAGAACGTCATGCCGTCGCCCGAGAGCGGGAGGAACTTGATGTTCACCACGTACACGACGAGGAGCACGCCGAGCAGGATGAGCTGCGACCACTGCGTCGTGTCGCGGAAGAAGAGCCGCACTTCCTTGAGGACGAGTTCCCGCTTGCGCACACCGAACGGCCACAATGGCCAGCGAGTGGGCCCTCCCGTGGACTCCTTGCTGATGCGCTGCGCGCCTTCCTGCGCCTTGCTGTATCCCCGCGCGTACATCACGCCGTGCAGCATCGCGCCAAGCACGACGAACGCCGCCGCCGTGGACCAGAGCAGGTACATCGGCAGGATGTCGACATCGTACGTGAGCCAGCCCATCACCGAGCGTTGCACCCACTCGCTCGGAAGCATCGGCGAGGTGGGCCCGCGCAGGATCGAGATGAACTCGACCAGCGAACGGAAGCCTTCGGGGCGCGCCAGCTTCTCGGGGCGGAGGAGCCGGAAGAGCACCACGACACCGGCGCCGGCGATCACCGTGATCACGCTCAGGATGTCGCGCGTGCGGCGCGCGGGAAACACGTTCACGAGCAGCAGCGTGACCGCACTCCCGATCGCCGACGGGATCACGAGAAACGGAATGAGCGTTCCCACGACGATGCCGATGAATCCCCAGCCACCGTCGTACACGATGCCGTATGCAACGAAGATGGGGATCGACAGCAGGAGCACCATCCAGCTCGAATGCAGCGTCGTCTCGAAGAGCTTGGCGAAGTAGAGCTTGAGCCAGTCCACCGGCGCCGAGACGAGCATGTCGAGGTCGCGCGCGAGGAAGAAGCTCGAGAGCGCCGTGATCACGTTCGACAGCAGCAGGATCGACGAGAACGAGAGCAGCAGGATGCCGAGCAACTTGCCGGCGAGGAGCGGGCCGATCTCGGGGACGCCCTTGAAGTACGAGAGCACGCGGTGCATCGCCCCGAAGGCAAAGCTCCAGAAGAGCAGCGCGAGCAGCGACAGCAGCACCCAGCGGGCGGCACGCCCGCGCTCCCCCTGGGCAGCGCGGGCGCGGCTGCTGAGCCAACGCGGTGACAGCAGGTGAAGGACTGATGCACCGCGCGCCGCGGGAGGCACGACGAGGCCGCCCGACGGCGTGTACGTCGAATGGCCCGGCGCCACGCTCTCCTGCGATCCGGAGAGCATCCGGTGTCGCGCCACGAGGCCCGGGTCCGGTCCCACTGGCAGGCCGGCGCTACCCATCGAGCACCTCGGCGAGTTCACGCACCACGTTGTCGCCCGTGAGCTTGAGGAAGATCTCCTCGAGGCCTTCGTCCCCCCGCTCGGCGTTCGAGCGCAGTTCGTCCATCGTCCCGGCGGCGCGAATGTGCCCGCGCTGGATGATCGCGATGCGATCGCACATCGTTTGCGCGACCTCGAGCGTGTGCGTGGACATCATGATCGTGTGCCCGCGACGCGTGTACTCGCGGAAGAGATCCTTCAGCGTGCGCGCGGCCTTGGGGTCGAGTCCGACCATCGGTTCGTCCACGACAATGACATCGGGACGATGCACGAAGGCGCTCGAGATGATCAGCTTCTGGCGCATGCCGTGGCTGTACGACTCGACCAGCTCGTCGCGCCACTCCGTGAGGTCGAAGACCTCGAGGAGCTCAGCGGCGCGTCGCTCGATCGCCTGGCCTTCCTGCGCGTAGAGCCCGGCGACGAAGCGCAGGAACTCGATCCCCGTCAACTTCTCGTAGATGAACGGCCGATCGGGGATGAAGCCGAGGCGCGACTTCGCCGCGATCGGATCACGATCAATGTCGATGCCGCAGATCTTGATCGTGCCCGCGGTCGGCCGCAGGATGCCGGCCACCATCCGCATGGTCGTCGTCTTGCCCGCACCGTTAGGCCCGAGGAACCCGAACAGCTCGCCCTTGGGGACCACCAGGTTGAGGGTGTCCACGGCGGTGAACGACCCGTAGCGCTTGGTGAGGTTCGTGATCTCGATCATGGATGCGACGCGGGAGTGACGGGAGTCGACGAGACGACGGTGAGGGTCGCGCGGGAAACGAGGCGCTCGAGTTCCGGCGCGATGCCGACGAACCCGACGACGAGGCGGACGTGTGCGGCATCGGCCGGGAACTGCCCCGATGTCGGATCGACGG
>JACMLI010000127.1 GCA_014379705.1 Gemmatimonadaceae bacterium | reverse complement strand
CGAGCATCACCCTCTCGTCCGTCTCGCTCCACGTCGTTCCGGGGCAGGCGGCGCAGCTTACCGTTGCCCTGCGCGATCGCAACGCCTACCTGCTCACGGGTCGCACGGTGACGTGGCGCAGCGAGGCGCCGGCTTTTGCCTCCGTGAGCGGAACCGGACTCGTCACCGGTCTCGCCTCGGGCAGCACCGTGGTGACGGCGACGAGCGAAGGACGTAGCGCGACCGTACAGGTAAACGTTGGAGGGGGTGGCTACATCGCGACAACGGGAGGCGTGGCTACCAGCGGCGACAGCGCCGTGCGCATCGTGGTGCCATCGGGTGCGCTCCCCGCGGGAACGGCGATCACGATCGCGCCTTCAATCACTCCGCCAACCCCTGCGGCGGGAGCGACGGCCGTGCGCGGCTCCGTGTATACCTTCGGCCCCGATGGCTTGAGATTCACGACCCCCGCGACGGTGGTCATCCGGTACGATGCCCGGCAGTTGCCGCGCTGGGTGGTCCCTGGAGATCTCGTCCTGATGCGCTGGGACGGGTCGCAGTGGTCCCGCCTGACGAACATCGTCGTGGACGCCGCGGCGAAGACCATCAGTGGCCGGACGCCGGGCTTCAGCACCGTCGGCGTCTACTTCCTGAACCCCGTCGTCACGCTCACCCCTGCCCCCGGGCGAGTCAACGCCCAGCAACGCTCGGTCACACTTCGTGCGGATGTGTCGGGAGAAGGCCGCCTGCCGGATGCGTTCCAATACACGTGGACGAACACCGCGTCCCATGGAGTCCTAACGCATACAACCGCGAACATGGTGCAGTACACCGCGGTGACGCCGATCCTCCCGGGGGGCGACATCGATGGCGTGTCCGTCACAATGCGCGGACAGTTCGTGCCCGATGGACCCTTCGAGGATCTTGGGTCCGCGCAGACGACCATCAGGTCGGACCTGGCCCTCACCCTGCAGATCCTCCCCGTGCGCTCGCTGCTGCAGTACGGGCAGGCCGTCAACGTCGACGTGCAGGTCCGCGACATCACGGGGAACCAGCCGTATTCCGGGAGTCCGTACCTCCGGTATTACTGGACGGCGTCATCGAGTGCCGGTTCCTTCAATTTGCCCACAGGAAGAATCACCCTGGGCAAGGGGACCTACTCGGCGTATCCGGCATCACGCCAGTTGTCCGTGTCGCCCAAGGGGGACAAGGTCTCCGTGCAGGTGAAGCTGGTGACGTTCAACCTCATCCCGACCGCGATCGTGGGCAAGTTCAGGCTCGACTCGATGGATACGGACATCGGGGTGGCCGATGCGTTCGTGCAGGTCATTCCGCAGTACCAGGTGCAGCTGACACCGCCGTCCGCGCAGCTGCAGGCGGGGCAATCCGTATCGTTGAAGGTCGTATTGCAACCCACCTGGGCGGAGTCCGAGCAATTGTTCTTCCAGTTCCGCAACACGGGATCCCAGGGCACCATGTCGGTGGCGCAGGGCGCGCCCGTCACCCAGTCGAGCGTCACCTACACGGCGGCAGCAAAACCCACCGGGGGGACCGACTTCATCGACGTCGATGTCTTTGCCGGTACCATCGGGAAGGTCGGCACGGCACGCGCTGCGATCAGCGTGCAGGCACGGTCTGACACCGTCCAGGGCGTGTTCCTGGTCACGCCACCGGTGGCGCTGGACCCTGGTCGCCAGTGCGTCGTGGCCTACATCGCCTTCCCCCTCGTGCCGGGCGCGGTGAGTTACGACATGAAGGCGACGGGCTTCAACGACACGGCATTCTGGAAGACGAGCATTCAACGCACGTTCACAGTGCCGTTTCCTGCGTATGTCCCGTGTTCGTTGTCGGGGTTTGGTGGCTCGGGAGTCACGGGGAGCGAGTTCCGCTTCTTCCTGTCGGCGTTTGCCGGACCGGCGAACAGCATCGGCCAGGCGATCGCCTCCTTCAACTCGCGTTTTGCGGGGATGCAGGTGAAGGTCGTCGCGCGATGAGTTCGCGGTTGCCGGATCGGGGTGAGCAGCTTGGCCGGTTTTTTGACTCGACGCCTCTTGGGAGATGCACGCAGCGGGAGCAGCGTAGCCCCTTTCGCTGCGGAGTCGAAGAATGGTAAGATGTAGTCACATGTGACTACAAGCGGGATTATGCGTACGATCGGCATTCGGGAACTCAAGGCGCAGCTCAGTCGCGCGCTGCGTGACGTGCAGCGGGGCGAGCTGTACCTGGTGACCGACCGCGGGAAGGTCGTCGCCGAGCTGCGGCCCCCAGGCGGCGGTGTCGAAGGAGTGCTTGCTCCGGAAGATGCGGCTCGACGCGCGCTGCTCAACAGCGGCGAGCTGCGGGTTTCCGAGGGAGCGCCCACGCCCTATACGCATGGCCCAGTGAAGTTGCCGAAGGGAGCGTCGAAGGAACTCCTCGATTGGGTCCGTGGCAGCAAGTAGTCGATGGTCGTTTACGCCGAATCGAGCGCGGTGCTGGCGTGGTTGCTGGGACAATCCGAGGCGTCGCGCGTCGTCTCGGCGCTCTCGCACGCATCGCACGTCGTCACGTCGGAGCTCACGGACATCGAATGTGCGCGCGCGTTTCATCGCGCACTCTCGCTCACGCTCGTGACGAAGTCCCAGGCCGCGGCCCTGCACGACAGCTATTCCACCACCTCCAAACAGTGGGATCGCCTCACCATCGGGGATCGTGTGCGGTTGCTCGCGTCTGCCCCGTGGCCCGTGGAACCCGTGCGCGCGCTCGATGCGATCCACCTCGGAAGTGCCCTCGTCGCCCGTGAGGCGTGGCCGGACCTCGTGATCCTCACGCTCGACCAGCGCGTACGCAGGAACGCCGTCGCCCTCGGGCTCGCCGAGTTCCTCGCACCCTGAGGGTCACCAGCCCCGCCATCGTGTGTGCACAGAGGAAGGCGCGCGCCGGAACGCACGAAGTGCCACGCGAAGGTCGCTGGTGAGGAGGTCGAGGGCGCGAGTGCTCACGGTACATCTCCCTTCAGGTGGATCTCGCGTCGGCCGAGGCGGCCGACTGCTCCGCGAGCCTCCGCTTCGCGCTCGACGATAGAGATGGGGACGGCATCCAGCAAGCAGCACCCAGTCAGGCACCCAGCATCCAGAGCTCGTCGCCCGCTCCAGAACCAGCAGGGCAACCAGCCACCAGCACGAGACCATCAGAAACCAGCAACCCGCCCCAGCTCAAGCCGTGCATACGAGAAGGTCGAGGATGTCTCCCCCGCCCTCCTCTCCCTACTGGCT
>JACMLI010000126.1 GCA_014379705.1 Gemmatimonadaceae bacterium | reverse complement strand
GACCGGGCGCGTCCCCTCCATCGACATCGTTCGCGGGGCCGTCATGGTGCTGATGGCGATCGACCACGTGCGGGTCTACGCAGGGGTGCCAGCCGGGGGACCGACGCCAGGCCTCTTCTTCACGCGCTGGGTCACGCACTTCTGCGCCCCGGTGTTCGTGTTCCTCGCCGGCACCTCGGCGTACCTGTACGCGCAGAAGGTGGGCTCCCGCGCCGGACTCGCGGAGTTTCTCGTCACGCGTGGGCTGTGGCTCGTGCTCCTCGAACTCACGGTCCTGCGCTTTGCATGGACATTCAACTTCGACTATGCCCACTTCACCTTTGCCGGTGTGATCTGGATGATCGGCTGGTGCATGGTGCTTCTCGCCGGGCTCGCCTTCCTGCCGACCGCGGTCGTGACGGTGATTGGTCTCGTGATCGTCCTCGGGCACAATGCGGTCGCTCCGGCCATTTATGCGGTCGAGTCCCCGTCGTGGCTCCTGCGTGTGCTCTACGCCGGCGGCTCTTTTCAGTTAGCGGGGACCGACTGGAGCGTGGTCGTGCTCTACGTCCTCGTGCCGTGGATCGGCGTGATGGCACTTGGATACGGCCTGGGCGCGGTCATGCGCACACCGGCCGCCGCGCGCCAGCGGACGCTGATGTTGCTTGGCCTGGGCGCGATCCTGCTGTTCGTCGTCCTGCGCGCCTCGGGGCTCTACGGCGACCCGCGTCCCTGGGGCGCTCCGGCGCCGATGCCGCGGTTGCTCGCCTTCCTCAACACCGCGAAGTACCCAGCCTCGCTGCTGTTCCTGCTGATGACGCTCGGCCCCGCCCTCGTGGCGATGTCGCTCCTGGACCAGGCGCGAGGGCGCGTCACGCAATGGCTGCAGACCTTTGGCAAGGTGCCGTTCTTCTATTACGTGCTGCACATCCCCCTCATTCATCTGGTGGCGGCGGGCATCTCCCTCGTGCGAACGCCCGAGAGCGCTGGTTGGCTGGTCGGCAACTATCCCATGGACCCGCCACCGGTCCCCGAGGGCTATCCGTGGAGCCTCCCGCTCCTCTACCTCGTCACCGCGTTCGTGGTGACGCTGCTCTACTTCGCGTGCCGTTGGTACGCGCGCGTGAAGGCCGGAGGTACGTCGCGCTGGCTGGGAATGCTCTGACGCGGGATCGTATTGCCGGGCGTATCCGCCCGCGTTACCGTTTCCGCGGCGCATGACCCAGGGACATCGACCGCCCAGCCCGCGCACGTCGCGGGAGCACTACGACGTCTTCGTCGAGGACTACAAGCACCGGCGACTCGACGAGAAGCTCGACGGGAGCGCCGCGAGGTCGCCTGTGGGAGCGCAGGCCCCGGGGGTGCCCGACAAGAAGGCCGCGCGCACCCGACAGCGCGCGTACTTCCGCGAGTACCTCACGTGGCTGCGCCCGCATCGCTATGCGGTGGCCGGGCTCTTCGCCCTCGCCCTGACCGGCGCGGGCCTGCAGATGATCGAGCCGCTCTTCATGCGCTACATCATCGACAAGGTGCTCCTCAACACCACGCTCGACGCTGCATCGCGCATCGCCAGGCTCAATACCGCCGGCGCCTTCTTCCTCGGCGTGATCCTCGTCAGCAACCTGATCGGCGCGTTCCGCGACTACCGGCAGCGCCTGCTCAACACGCGCGTGATGCTCTCGCTGCGACGCGCGCTGTTCGAGAAGATGCTGAACCTGCCACTGCCGCGACTGTGGGACATGAAGACCGGCGGCATTCTGTCTCGTCTCACGGGCGATGTGGACACCACGACCGGCCTGCTCCAGATGGCCATCGTGTCGCCGTCGCTCTCGGTGATCAGGCTCATCATCGCGATTGCGGTCCTGATGACGCTCAATTGGCGGCTCGCGCTGACGGCAATGGCGATCATTCCCGGCGCGATGCTCATGAGCTTCGCGTCGGCGCGTCGCATCCGGCCGATTTACCGCGTCGTACGCAAGGACGTCGAACGGATAGACGGGCGCGTCGGCGAAACGTTCTCGGGCATCCGCGTCGTGCGCGCCTTCGGCGGCGAGATGCGCGAGCTGCTCGACTACATGCGCGGCCGCCACGGCGTGCTGCGCAAGGAGCTCTTTGCGCACCGTCGTGAGCTCGTGCTGTGGACGTCGTGGGGCCTGCTCACCGCCGGCGTGAACGTGGTCATCGTTTGGTATGGAGGCCACCTGAATGTTCAAGGTCGCGCGTCGATCGGCGACATCATGGCGTTCCAGTGGTACACGTTCCTCCTGCTCAATCCGGTCTGGAACATCGTGAACTCGTTCTCCGAGCTGCAGCGATCGCTCGCAGCCACCGAGCGCGTGTTCCAGGTCCTCGGGCTCGACAATGACAAGCCCGATCGGCCGGGCGCGATCGATGCACCGGCCCTGGTGCGGGAGGTTGCGCTCGAGGGTGTGTGCTTTGAGTATCGCGCGGGCCAGCCGGTGGTGCGCGACTTCAACGTGCGCGTGCCGGGAGGATCGGTGGTCGCCCTCGTGGGACGCAGCGGGGCGGGAAAGACAACGGTCACCGACATCGTCGCCCGTTTCCACGACCCCACACAGGGACGCGTCCTGCTGAACGGCATCGATGTCCGCGAGTTCCGGCTGCGCAGCTATCGCGACCTACTGGCGATCGTGCAGCAGGATGTCTTCCTCTTTGATGGGTCGGTGAGCGACAACATCGCCTACGGCCGGCACACCGCGTCGTTCGCGGAGGTCGAGGACGCGGCGAGGCGTGCGAATGCACACGAGTTCATCGTGCGACTTCCGGAGGGCTACGACACCTTCATCGGCGAACGCGGCGTGAAGCTCTCCGGGGGGCAGCAGCAGAGACTCGCCATTGCCCGCGCGATCCTCGCGTCGCCGCAGATCCTCATCCTCGACGAGGCCACCAGCAACCTCGACACCGAGAGCGAGCAACTCATCCAGGCGTCGATGTCCTCATTGCTCGCCGATCGCACCACGTTCGTCATCGCGCATCGCCTGTCCACGATCCGGCGCGCGGACATCATCCTGCTCATGGAGGACGGACAGGTGGTCGAGCGTGGCACGCACAACGACCTCATGGACGCGCGCGGGATCTACCACGGAATGGTCGTCCGCCAGATGGCGTCGCATGGCGACGGGGAGGCGGCTTTCTTCGATGGCTGAGCGAGTAGTTTTCGCGCTCCATGCCAGCATCGAACACCGTTCCTGATATCGTCGCGCCCGGCCTGCGCGTCCTGTTCTGCGGGATCAATCCTGGGCTGATGTCCGCAGCGACCGGCCATCATTTCGCGAAACCCGGGAATCGCTTCTGGACGACCTTGCACCGCGCCGGCTTTACGCCGCGCGTCTTTCGGCCCGATGAGGAAGCGCTGCTGCTCCCGCTCGGCTATGGGCTGACGAAGTTCATCCACCGCGCCACCCGCGCCGCATCGGAGCTCACGGACGACGAATACGTGGCGGGTGGACGCCGCATTCGGCGGATGGTGCTGCGGTACCGTCCGACCGTGCTCGCCTCAGTGGGCATCGAGGCCCATCGGCGTGCGTTCTTGCAGCCGAAGGCAGCCGTCGGGCTTCAGGCCGAGAAGATCGGGGACACAGTGCTGTGGGTGCTGCCGAACCCGAGCGGCCTCAACGCGCATTACAAGCCCCAGGACTTCGTGCGCGTGTTCGCGGAACTGCGCGCATATATCGATCCCTGACGTCGCTCCGGCGAAGGCCGGAGCCCCGTGTCGTTGCCTGGCTGCCTAACGAACGACGAGCACCCGCTCGGCGCGGACCGGCGTCGTGCCCTCGGCGGTGATCTCGAGTTGCATGATGTACTTGCCCGGCTTGAGCGTGGCGAGGTCCACGACAACCGCGCGTGGCGTGTAGCCGCGCCCGCGCGAACTGACGTCGCTCATGCCCACCGACACCGGCTGGGCCTCGCGTACGAGTCGCAGCGCGGTGAGGCCACGACGCAGCCAGCTCCCGTCCTTCTCCTCGGGCGCCACCGTGATCGCCACCTGGATGCCCTCACCCAACGGGCTCGTGTTGTACGTCTCCCAGTAGATCCCGACCTTGGCGTCCTTCGGGATCACCTGCGACGCACGCGCGTGCGGGAGCACGTCTTCGAGCGTGCGCGGCATGTCGGCCCACGGCTCGAAGAGAAGCAGGTCGGAGATGCTGACGCGCGAACCGGGATTGTCGGTCGCGCGCAGGCCGTATCGCGCACGGGCCAGGGTGCTGCGTGAGGGCGCCGCTACTTCGGCGCTCATGAGCATCGGCCCCCAGGACGTCATGGCCGAGATGGTGCCGCGCGCGCCAGGCGTGGGCAGGCGAACGATGGACGCGTCTGCCTCCTCTCCCTTGGTGAGCACGAGGGCCGCACTGAGCCGATCGCTCCCGGCTGCGGCATTGAGTTCCTTCTCCTCCGACACGTCATACGCCATCACCACCAACGCCGAGTCACCGCGGCGGAAGAGCGCTGCCTGGTGGCCGAGGGGCAGCAGGCGGCGTGCGATGTCGGGCGAATAGCGCGCGCGGACGCCGGGTAGGCCCTTCCCGCGCCAGCCAATGGAATCGCTCAGCGCCGGATTGCGTACGGTCGATGCCGTGGGAAGCATGGGTGGCGCCGGTGCCGGTTCATGTCCCGTGATCACGCGCGTCGAACCGCGGCCCTGCACGTACCTCGTGGCCTGCGTCCACGCACGAGGCCATCCGTAGCGCAACAGCAGCTCGCGTTCATCGGCGTCAAAGCCGAGTTCATGCACCGACGGCGCTTCTTCGAGGAGCGTGGCATAGAAGCGTCGCGACAGGAACTCGGCGCGCGCGTCGTTACCGGGAGAGGAGAGCATCGGCCGTGCGAGCCACCAGACGCGATTTTCCTGTGCGACGCGCGCCGAGCAGTCCGCTTCGCGGTAATCGCGCAGCAGGTTGTCATCGAGCACGTACTTGAGGTCGCGCCACTCGCAGCGTTGGCGCTCGTCCATGGCCGCCAGCGCACGTGCCCACGCGGTGTCGGATTCTGCGGAGCGCGCCGCGGCGTGGTAAGCGAATCCGCGCAACGCGGGGCACCACCAGCCCAGGGTGGTGCATTTCCTTGCGACGTCGACTGCCTCGTCGAGGCGATTGGCCTCCGCGAGGTAGCGCACGAGCACCCCGGACGTCCACGGTTCGCTCGGAACGGCGCGGAAGGACGAATCGAGGCTCGCGATGAGTCGAAGGCGCGCCTGCTTGATCTCGTCTCCTTCAGGCGGAGCCGGGGGCTCGCGCTCGTCGTACCAGTAGCAAAATCGCCCGACCTGCTCGTCGCAGTTTCCGGAGCCCCCGCGACCGAGGCTCAGCGACGGAATGCGCTGTCGCCGAAAGCCCTCGAACTCCTGCTGCTGATGCTTGAGGCTCGACAGGAGGGGGCCGGTCGACGTGGGCGTGACCGGTCGGACCTCGATGACCTGTGCGTCGAGGGGCAGGAGCGGGGTTGCCAGGGCAAGGGCGACGAGTGCCCGGCGACCGGTGAGCAGGGGTGACAGCGACATGACCTTCAATGTACGGCGGAGGGACGGCCCCGATGCCCTTTGGGGAGGCGGTGCGATACGGGCCTTGTTTGCGACCCTCGAGCTGACCCGGGCCCTATCTGAGCGGGGGCTAAAGCGAGCGGGGGCTAAAGCGAGCGGGGGTTAAAGCGAGCGGTAGGCCAGTTCTACCGCTCTCCCGTTCGCCCTTTCCCCGCTCGCTTCTTCCCCCGCTCGCTTCTTCCCCCGCTCGCTTCTTCCCCCGCTCGCTCTTCCCCCGCTCGCTCTTCCCCCGCTCGCCCTTCCTAGCGCTCCCAGAAGTGCGGAGGCTCGATGCCCAGGGTGCGGAGGTACACGTAGCCTTGGCCGCGATGGTGGATCTCGTTGTCAACCACGTAGAAAACCAGCCAGTGGCCCGGGCCTTCCCACTGTCCGAAGGCCTTGTAGGTCTTGTAGAAGGAGGCCGGATCGAACGTCGACGTCAGCTCCTCGATCTGCTTCGTGCTTTCGTCCCACTTGCTGAGGAGCTCTGCCTTGGACATCGGATCTCGGCTCATGTCCGAGTCCCATGCGCCCGTCATGATCCCGCGCAGCGTCGGCTCCGCCATGGTGAGGAACTCGAGGGCAAGGACGCCGAATGGCCGCATCCCCCCGACCGAAAACGTGAAGAGCTTGTCCTCGGGAAACGCCTCGATGACGCGACGCGTGAGCCTGCGGTGTCCCGCCCAGTGGTCGAAAAAGTCCTTGGGGGAAATGACGACGTCGGCTTGGTCTGCCATGGCAATCTCCGAGTGGTAAGCGGGGAAATTCGGTCTTTGTTCGGTATCCGGGGACCGGGAGTATTACGCCACGCCAGCCAGCTCGCAAGGGTCTGGGTCAGGGCGTTACCGACGCGTCTTCGCCGACGTCCGGATCGGAGAATGGCCCCCCGACGACGCCCCAACCCCAGGCGGGCATCGGATCATGGAGCTGCACCGGCGCGCCGGGTTGCGAGTTGATCACCGCGAGGCGTGACCCCCACTCGACATACGACACGAACGCCGAGCGAAACTCGGGATCCACAGGAAGTCCGACCGCGTCCGCGCTGGTGAGCAAGAGGTCGAACCAGCGCCGCCGCTGCCCCTCGGTCAGCCGCCTTTCGACGTGCGCGCGGATCATGTTCGGGTGGCCCCCGCGTTCCGCCGTGTAGGCGGCGGGACCGCCAAACACTTCTGCAAGGAACGCGGCCACGAAGTGCGCATGCCGTGGGTCCATGTGGGCGAAAACCGGACCGATCAGTTGATCCGCACGTACCGCAGCGTAGAAGTGCGCAAAGAGGCGGTCGAGAGCTGGCTGGCCGCCGGCCCATTCGAACAGCGTCGGTGGTGGGTGCGACATCGTGAGGTCGGATGGGAAGCGTCGCGAGACGCGTCCACGCTAGCGCAGCCTCGTCCTGCGGTCCATCGCCCGTTCGACGGGGGTTGTCACCGATTGCGCCACACGGCGATTCTTCGATCGACCCCCGCCGCATACGAGCCGCGTCCGTTAGGCGCCGAGGCCTTGATGACGATCCGAAACGACGACGAACTCCAAGGCATGCAGGCCGTGGGGCGCCTCGTGGCCAGCACCATCGCCCACATGCGTCCGCACGTGCAACCGGGAACGAGCACCGGCGCCCTGGACGAGCTGGCCGAGCGTTTCGCTCGCTCCCATGGGGCACGCTCGGCGCCGCAACTGGCATACAACTTCCCCGGGTTCACCTGCATCAGCGTCAACGAGGAGATCGTGCACGGGATTCCCGGCGAGCGCGTCATTCGTGCGGGAGACGTGGTCAAGCTCGACGTCACCCTCGAGTTCGACGGCTTCATGGCCGACAGCGCGGTCACCGTGCTGGTTCCCCCCGCGACTGCCGTAGCCCAGCGCCTGAATCGCGCTGCGCGCCTGGCGTGGCAGCGGGGCTTCGCGGCGGTGCGGAGTGGCCGACGGATGTCCGACGTTGGCGGAGCCGTCGAACGCACGGCGAGGGCCGAAGGCGTTG
>JACMLI010000125.1 GCA_014379705.1 Gemmatimonadaceae bacterium | reverse complement strand
TACCGCGCCCTTGACGACATACACCAGGCGCGCGAGGTCCGGGCGCTGCGGCAGGAGCGCGGCCGACACGGGGTCCACGACGACGTACGCAGAGTAGTAGAGAATGACCCCGAGCGACGTCCACAGCCAGTCGCGCGCACCGATGCGGTCGTTCTCTCGCGCGAGCCGCACGACGAACGTGTACGCCACGGCCGTGGTGATGAGAAGCAGCCGGAACGGCGAGGACGCGGTCTTGAAGGTGTTGACTTCGCCGAACGCCAGCGCGATCGCCAGTGTCACGAAGGCGAGTAACGGAATGGCAACCCGAAACGTGAGACGCATGACCGGGCGAATCTGCCAGTACGAAAACGCCATGAGCAGCGCCGCATCCTCGAGGGGATTGGCGATCAGGTAGAACCAGAGATTTTCCTGCCGTGCCACCGAGGAGATGAAGAGCTGGGAGGTATCGCTGAGAAAGAAGGCGAGGCCCCAGATCGCAATCCAGAAGCGCGCAGGCGGTACCGGCCTCTCGAGGCTCAGCACCGCGAACGTCGGCATCAACTGCGTCGCAACGGCGAGGCTGATGATCGCGAGCTGATAGGTCGGCGCGACCGGCGGAAGCAGGGGCAGCTGCGCCAACGCGAGGGCAGCGACCACCAACCACCCAACCCATCCACCGAGAGCCTTCACTTCGAGATCTTAGAGCGGAGATTCCGGGGGGCAGAACGGCGGACACGGCCAGTGACCGTCGAGCAGGATGGCATCGTTGAACGCCCGCGCCACGGCGCCGGTCTTGAGCACCTTGCGCGTCTTCACGATGTCGTTGCCCTCCTTGTCGACGGCGACGAGCACCATGCGATACTGGCCCTTTTCGTCGAGGCCATGGTAAATGCGCATGCCGTATACGCCAGGCTGGGCGAGCAGTTCAGTGATCCACGCGCCGAAGAAGAATCCCGCCTTCTCGGACGCTGGGGACGAACGCTGGTGACGCTTTGTCAGGTCGACCGCGCGCGCGAGCGAGATGCGCTGATCCTGCGGCTTCGTAGGTATGCGGCGGGGCTGCTTGTCCTTGTAGTTCGCCATGGGAAGTCCCTTTCAGTGGAGGAGTGGAAGGCTCAACCGCGAAGCAAGCTGTCCTCGGGGGGACAGAATGGCGGACAGGGAAGGTGTCCGTCCAGCGTTGTTTCGGTCAGGTCGTTGCCCTTGGCGTCTGACGCGACCAGCACCAGCTCACGCTGTCCCTTGGCGTTGGTGCCGTAGTAAAAGCGCAGGTACTTGGCGTCCGCGCGCTCCAGCATCTTCGTCACCGCCTTCTTGTCGAAGGCGCCACCGAGGTCGCCGGGGGTCACCGATCGCTTCCCCTTGCCTGCCGCCACGACAGCCTGGCGGTGCCGGTCAGTGAGCTTCGCCGCTTCCTTGAGCGAAATCTTGTGAGATGTGGCCTTTCGAGCCGCCATGTTTCCGACCTCCCGGTCGAACGCGTTGTGGATTCACCTCTCCTCCCACGCGTGACAGGAAGAAGGGAGGGTGCCAGCACAGAATAGCGCTGAGCTCGCGAGCAGAATACTAGGGGTAACCCCAGGGTCCAGCCCCAGGGCAAGATCGCGCTACGAAGAGCTAAGCGTCCAGAACCGCCCGGACAGCCGTCGTCAGGGCTTCGGGGGTGAAGGGCTTGGGCAGGAACGCCTCGCCGGTGCCGTGCGCCTCCGGCTCCTGGCGATACCCCGAGATGAACAGGGCGCGCAGCTTCGGCCGGTCGACCTGCAGTCGCTTCACGAGCTCGCGCCCCGTCATCGAGGGCAGGACGAGATCGGTCACCACGAGGTCGATCGCGTGGTTCGCGCGGTCGGCGTCGCCGATGGCAAGGGTGGGCTCGCTCGCCTCCATCACCGTGTATCCGGCCAGACGCAGAATGCGCGACGCCAGGGCGCGCACGCGGTCGTCGTCTTCCACCAGCATGATAGACTCGTGACCCGTCGCGCCGACGGGCGCCGACGTCGGCGCGTGCTCGTCGATGTTGCCGGCGGCAATGGGGAGGTAGACCGAGAAGGTCGATCCGACCCCCGGTTCGCTGGTGAGGGCGAGCCCCCCACCGCTCTGCTGCACGATGCCATACACCGTGGAGAGACCGAGCCCCGTGCCGGCCGACTTCGTGGTGAAGAAGGGCTCGAAGACGTGCGAGCGCGTCTCCTCGTCCATGCCCACCCCGCCGTCCACTACCTCGAGGACGACGAATGGACCGGGGGTAGTTTCGGTCCCGACCAGGGCACCGCGGTCGATGCGCGCGGCCATGCGCGTCCGGAGCACCAGGCGCCCGCCTTCCGGCATCGCGTCGCGCGCGTTCACCGCGAGGTTGAGGATCACCTGTTCCAGCTGGCTGGGATCGGCCAGGACATGGGCGATCTCCGGATCGAGGTCGGTCACGAGCTGCACGTCCTCGCCGATCAGGCGCCGGAGGAGCAGCTCGATTCCCGACACGGCAGCGTTCACGTTGAGGACCCGCGGCTCGAGCACCTGGCGCCGGCTGAAGGCAAGGAGCTGGCGCGTGAGGGCCGCCGCGCGATGCGCCGCCGACGTGATCTCCTTGAGGTCGACCACCGCGGCCGCCGGCATGTCGGGGCGGATGGACGCGATCTGCGAGTAGCCGATGATCGCCGTCAGCAGGTTGTTGAAGTCGTGCGCCACGCCGCCGGCGAGTCGCCCGATCGCCTCCATCTTCTGCGATTGCTGCAGCTGCCCCTCCAACTGCCGGCGATGCGAGACGTCGCGCACGATGGCGAGCACCTGCACCACCGCATCGCTGCGATCGATGCGCTGGGCGGTCGCCTCGACATGCACCCGGCTCCCATTCGGCCGCAGCATCGTGAGCGACAACGAGTCCGCAGGGACCGGTGGATCCAACAGAAGCCCGGCGTAGGCCTGCATCGCGTCGGGGACTTCGGTGGGGACGAGGAAGTCCATGAGGCGCCGGCCAAGGATTGCCCCCGCTGGACGCTGGAGGAGCATCATGCCCGCTTCGTTCGCCGACGTAATGCGCGCCTGGCCATCGAGGGTGAACATGCCATCGAGCGCGTATTGCCAGAGCTCGCGGTAGCGGACCTCGCTTTCCCGCAGCAGCTCCTCGGCGCGACGTCGCTCGTTCCCCTCGATGACGAGGGCGAGGAGGTCGGCGATCGACCCGACAAAGACGTGCTCGTCGCCACGCCAGCGACGCGCGGCGCCAATGTGGTCCACGCACAGGGCGCCGACCATGTCGCCGCGAAAGCGGATGGCGGCATCGAGCTGGGTACTCGCCTCGCCAGGCCGCGCGATCCCCTCCTGCTGGCGCGGATCCCCGCACTCGTCATGTGCCTCGACGTACCGGCTGAATTCCAGCGCGCGGAAGTAATCGGGGTTCTCGGCAATTTCGTAGGCCTGCCCGCTCGCGTGCTCATTCGCCAGGAAATCGAACGATTCCACACAGCGAAAGACCGTGCGGTCGGCCTCGAACATCCACATCGACACGCGGTCGACGTCGAGGGCGCGGGCGACGAGTTCCGAGAGCGTGCGGTACACGGAGATCGCATTCCCGGAGGCGAAGTCCCCGCTGCGGAGCAACTCGAACAGCGAGGCGCTCGCCTCGTGCATGCGGCGGTCGTGCTCGCGCTCCTCGCGCCAGACGCGAGCGCGCTCGCGCCGCAGGACGCCCTCGTCGAGTTCGCGCTGCACCACCGGCACGAGCCGCTGCAGCCGGTCTTTGGGGACAAAGTCCTTGGCGCCGGCGCGCATCGTCTCGACCGCCCGATCCTCGCCGGCAACGCCCGAGATCACCACGCACGGCAGGTCGACGTCCATCTGGTGCAGCAACTCCAGCACGGCGAGCGCACCGAAGGTCGGCTGCGAGTAGTCGGCGATCACCAGGTCCCACGACCGCGCCTCGAGCGCCAGCCGGAAGAGGGGCGCATCGTCGACGCGCACGATGTCGCACGACAGTCCGCCCCGGCTCAGCGCGCGACGCACCAACTCGGCGTCATCTTCGGAATCGTCGACGAGGAGGATGGCGTGCGCCCCCCGGGCCGGGGGCCCCGGCGTGGGGCGTGCCTCGGACTTGAGCTGGTTCAGCACTGGTGAGTCGGGGGGCCTCGAGATTCTGCAGCGAAAGTACCGTCGGGGGCGGGTCTTGGGAAACGGGGCGAGCCGGCGGGGCAGGTGGAGCAAGCGGGGGAATAGCGAGCGGGGGAAGGAGCGAGCGGGGGGTAGAGCGAACGGAGAAGAGCGAGCGGCGAACGCGGCGGTCCGGCACGCTCAGGTATATTCCCGCACCCGAACGAATCGACATGACGCAACTGGCAGTAGACATTCAGTCGGTAGTGAAACGGTACGCGGGGCACGTCGCGGTGCGGGATCTCTCCCTGCAGGGTCCCGTCGGCGCCGTGTACGGTCTCCTGGGTCCCAACGGAGCCGGGAAGACGACCACCATTCGGATGCTCCTCAACATCATCGCCCCCGACGAAGGGCGGATCTCGGTATTGGGGGTCCCGAACACGACCAAGGACGTGCTCGATCGCGTCGGCTACCTCCCCGAGGAGCGCGGGCTCTACAAGAAGATGCAGGTGCGCCGGCTCCTCCGGTTCCTCGGGGAACTCAAGGGCATCCGCGGCGCCGAGGCTGACCGACGGATTGACTACTGGCTCGATCGCCTCTCCCTGCGAACCTCTGAAAAGGACTGGGGGGCGGCGAAGGTGGACGAGCTGTCACGTGGCATGCAGCAGAAGGTGCAGTTCATCGGCACGCTCCTGCACGACCCCGACCTCGTGATCCTCGACGAGCCATTCAGCGGGCTCGATCCGATCAACGCGCAGGCGCTCAAGGACACCGTGCTCGAACTCCGCAAGCGCGGCAAGACCGTCATCTTCAGCACGCACCTGATGGACAACGCCGAACGCATGTGCGACGCGGTGTGCATCATCGCGCGCGGCGAAAAGGTGCTCGACGGGGCCGTTTCGCATGTGCGCGCCGAGGCGGGGAGCAACCACATCGCGCTCGGCCTCGACGGGGTCGCCACCGATCAAGTGGCCGCGGTGCTCGCCGACGAGTCCCTCGTGCGACGCGTGGACGATTCCAGCCGGTTCTTCGAGATCGAACTCGCTGACGGCGCCAACGCGCAGGAGCTGCTGCGCCGGCTCGTGGACGCAGGGGCGGTGGTGCAGCGCTTCGAGAAGGTCCAACCGTCCCTCCACCAGATCTTCCTCCAGAAGGTCGGTGCGTCGGGCATTGAAGACGGAATGAGCGGCCATGGATAAGGTCTTCGCGGTCATGAAGCGGGAGTACATGGAGCGTGTCCGTTCCCGGTGGTTCATCTTTGCCACCGTCTTCGGCCCGCTGCTGATGGGCGTGTTGCTCTTTCTCCCCGGCTGGCTCGCCAGCCGCTCGCAGTCGCGGAGCGACGCCACCGACATCGTCATCATCGACGCGTCGGGCGCTGCGCTCGGCGCTCGCATCGGCGACGCCCTGGTGGCCGGCGGGGGCAACCGTCCCGTGGTGCGCGTCGTGGAGCCATCGGCGATCGTGCAGGCCGAGAGCACCGCGACGAAGGAAGTGATTGCCAAGCAAAGGCAGGGCTACCTGCTCGTCGACGCGCTCACGGTCGCGGGTGAGCGAGCGCGCTACTCGGGACGCAACGCCAGCACGCTCCCGGACATGCGGCGCATCGAGGATGGCGTACGCGGGGCGGTGCTGTCGCTTCGCTTCGAGCAGGCCGGCCTCGACGCGCAGCGCGTGCAGGCCCTCTCGAAGATCAAGCTCGACATGACGACGGAGCGGCTGAGCGAGCGCGGGCGCGGCGGTGGCGGGGAGAACAGCGTGTTCCTCGCCTACGCCGTCGCCATGCTGCTCTACATGTCGATCGTGTTGTACGGCCAGGCCATCATGATGGGCGTGATCGAGGAAAAGACGCAGCGAGTCGCCGAAGTCGTCGTTGCGAGCATTTCGCCCGAGAAGCTCCTGGCGGGCAAGGTGCTCGGCGTGGGATCCGTGGGCCTGACACAACAGGTCGTGTGGATAGGCTCGGCGATCGCGATGCTCCAGCTCAAGGGGCCGATCGCCAACGCCCTGGGGATCGCCACCGTGTCGACGTTCACGTTGCCGACGGTGAGCATCCTCACCGGGCTCTCCCTGCTGGTCTTCTTCCTGCTCGGCTACACGCTCTTCGCGACGCTGTTCGCGGCTGCGGGGTCGATGGTGAGCAGCACACAGGACGCCCAGCAGGTGGCCACGCCGCTGACGCTGCTGATCGTGCCCAGCCTGCTCCTGTTGGCGCCGGTGCTGCTCGAGCCCAACGGGACGCTGGCGCGGGTGTTCACGATCGTGCCATTCACGGCGCCGATCCTGATGCCGGTGCGGATGAGCCTCACGAACGTGCCCATGCTCGAGGTCCTGGCCTCGATCGCGCTGCTGGTGCTGTCCTGCCTTGCCGCGGTGTGGGTGGCGGCGCGCATTTATCGCGTCGGCGTGCTGATGTACGGGAAGAAGCCGAGCATGTCGGAAGTGATGCGCTGGGTGCGCGTGTCTCGTTAGGTGGCGCGCGCGATGCGATCGGCCAGCTCGGCGATCGCCGCGCGGCGGGCATCGGCCGGGGCGTTCGGCCCCGGCACCACCGAAAAGGCCTCGCGCTTGAGTGCGGTACGCACCGCGTCCACGTCGACGAGGCCGGCGTCCTCGAGAAGCACCACGGCGAGGACGCGCCCCGGCGTGTAGCCGATGTCGCGGCAGAGCTTGAACGTGCGCTGGGCCGCACGGAGGGACTGCACGGTGCTGTCCGTGAGGACGAGGATGCGCGTCGACAGGTCGAAGGCGGTGATCACGGGTTCGGTCACCGAGCCGACGAAGGCGAGCACGGCGTGATCGGTGGGACGCAGTTGCCCGAGCGTGGCGTGCACCGATGCGGGAAGGGGCCGCGGTTCGATGGAGAACCGCAGCCCCTTCGCTGCCCTGGTGGCGACCGTGTCTATGTACAACGCCGGAGTCGCCTCTTGCGACGCGAGTGCCACCGCGAGGTCGTGCGCGACGGCGGCCACGTCGGGCGTGCGCCGGTCGGCAAAGAGCGAGACGATCACTCGATACGACTCCGTCCCGCCACGCCGAAGTCAGCGCGTCAGGCGGCGGGGGCGCAGTGCGTCTTGAACGCCGTTACCAGCTCCTGGGCGATCACTTCGGCCGGGCGTCCCTCGATCTGCCAGCGTTCCATCATGAACGCGAGCTTGCCGTCCTTGAGGATCGCGATGGAAGGGCTCGAAGGTGGGTAGCCGGTGAAGTACGAACGGGCGCGCACCGTGGCGTCGTTGTCCTGCCCGGCGAACACGGTGGCAAGGTGATCGGGTTTGACGTCGCTCGCCTGCAGGGCCATGCGAACGGCCGGTCGGGCCATGCGCGCGGAGCACCCGCACACCGAGTTCACGACCACGAGGGTGGTGCCCGTGCCGTTGGGGATCGCGGCCTCGACGTCGTCGACGGTGCGGAGTTCGGAGAAGCCGATACGTGTGAGGTCTTCACGCATCGGGGTGAGCATGTGCTCGTCGTACATCATCTGGCGCAGCATTGGACAGTCAGGAAGTGGGGAGCTGGAGTCTTGGTGGATGGTGAATGGTGAATCGGGGAGCCATTCACTATTCACTAGTCACCTATTCACTACATGGATCAATCGTCAGGATCTGAACGCACGAGCGCGAGCAGCGCGTTCTGTGGCACCACGAGGTAGATCTCGCTTTCGAACGTGATCTCCACCGCGGCCTTGCGAAAGAACAGGGCGTAGTCGCCGGTGCGGGCCTGCATCGGGACAAACTTCCCGGAGGTTTCGCGACGCGTCGTGCGCCACGGTTCCTCGGACGTCTCGTTGAAGTCGGGCATCGGGTTGCCCGGGCCGGTCGCGACGATCTCCCCGCCCTGCACCGCTTGCGAGTCGATCGCGGTGGGTGGCAGGTAGAGGCCGACCTTGGTACGCTCCTCACCATCCTCGACCTTGATGAGGACGCGGTCACCGACGACGATGAGATGCTTGTTGCCTTTGTGCACTATGGACGAGATGGACGAGTGGACGAGATGGACGGGTACTGGAAGCGAAACGTCCGAAGTCTGCGGGGTTCTGCTAGCTCGCGGGGCGGGGGCGGATGAGGTGGAATTCGCTTTGTCGCTTGAAGGCCCACCGCAATTTACCATCGCGCTGGACGATAAAGTCCTCCTCTTGCGCGATACGGACGGGTTGGCCGTTCCATTCGGGCACCGGCGACGTCGTCTGGAGCTCCGAGGAGAACCACATCCCAGGGATCACCTTGCTGTCCCCGCGGCCGGGGACGCCGTCCTGGTAGTCCCAGAGGCCGATCAGCGGGCCGGCGCCGTGTCCGTGCTTTCCGATCGGGTGTGAGTACATCGTGCCCATGATCCCCTCCGTCTTGAGCTTGGCGAGGGTCGCGCGGAGGATCTCGTTTCCGCTGCGCTCGGGGCGCGTTTCCTCGAACAGGAGGTCCTGCAGCCGGTTCGAATTGGCAAGCGCCTTCCGCAGGCCAGCTGGGGGCTCGGTCTCCCCGGGCTTGAGCACGTATCCGTTGTGCTGCGTATCGGTGTTCAGGCCAAGCGCCGTGATGCCGACATCGCACCAGAGGACGTCACCCGCCTCGATGACCGGATTTTCGCCGAGCAGTTCTGGGAGCGTCCCGGGTCGCTGGATCGCCACCGACGGCTGGAACCAGGTGGTCAACCCGCGATCGTTCACCTGCTGGCGCCACCACCACACAAGATCCTGCGTCGTCGTCACGCCGGGGGTGATCACCTCATTCGAGAACATCTTTCCGACGAGCTGGTGCACGAGCTGCGTGAGCTTCCCGTAGAACTCCTCCTCTTCGGGAAGGCGCGAAGCGATGAACTGCAGCGGGAGCTCTTCGGTGCGCTTGAAACGCGCGGTCCACGCCTTCCCGAGGCCTTGCGACATGCCTTCCAGCTCGCCCGCGGTCATGCCATCGGAGAAGGCATGCGTGCGCGACACGTTGATGCCGATGACCTTCGGCTGGCGCTCGTCGATGACTTCCTTGAGCACCTGCCACTGCGAATCGCCCCAGAGCTCGGCCTGGCGCGTATTCACCGGATTGGCGACCACCTGCTTCGCGCGGTACTCACGGTAGATGCCGCCCTGCGAGGTGCCCCCGAGCGCGAGACGCTCGATGCACGATCCATCGCCCGGATCGGCCTTTGCCGCGGCGGCGCAGCGATCGAAGAACACGTAGATCGTGCGTCGACGCGCGGCGAACGTCGTGGGGGAGACGAGCGAGCTGAAGACGGGGTCCTCGTTGTACTCGCGCATCGGCATGACCCACATGTCGACGCCGTGCTTCCGCATCAGACCCGGGAGGATCGTCTCCATGCGCTTGCGCAGCCATCGCTGCTGCTGCTCGGCCTGTTCACGCTGCGTGCCGAACGGGCGATCGGGGGGCTGGGCGGCTAGGGCGCCGGCTGCGAGAACGGCGGTGAGGGAGGCGGCGGCGAGGAGGCGGAGGGGCATGGGTCGGGATTCGTGATTCGTGATTCGGTCGTGATTCGTGAATGGTGCTGCGGAAACCGGGCTTGGGGAATCGATTCACGCCGAATCACGAATCCCGAATCACGAATCCCGATCAGCTAAGCCTCCCCCCCACCCCTGGCGCCGGCCCATCGAGCCACCCCCGCACGGGATGCGGCTGGTACGGCGCTTCGAGCTCCGCGCACTCTTCCGGTGTGAGCACGAGGTCCGTGGCGGCGGCCGCGTCGTCGAGGTGCGGCAGTTTCGTCGCGCCGATGATCGGCGCCGTGACCGCGGGGCGACTCATCAGCCACGCCAGCGCGATCTGCGCCGGTGGCACCCCACGACGCTCCGCGACACGCACGGTGGCGTCCACCACGTCCCAGTCACCCGGATGATCGTAGAGCGAGTCGGCGAGGCCCGCGTCTCCCTTGTCACGAGCCGACGCGCCGTGGGTGCCACGCAAGCGTCCACCCCCGAGCATCCCGCGAGCCAGCGGCGACCACGGGATGAGGCCAAGGCCCTGGTCGATGCAGAGCGGAATCATTTCCCGCTCCTCCTCGCGATAGACGAGGTTGTAGTGGTTCTGCATGGAGACAAACTTCGCCCAGCCTTTCTGCTCGGAGATCGAGAGGGCCTTCATGAGCTGCCACGAGAACACGGAGCTCGCGCCGAGGTATAGCACCTTCCCCTGGGTCACGAGCTGGTCGAGGGCGCCGAGCGTCTCCTCGATGGGCGTGTTGGGATCGCCGCGATGGATCTGGTACAGGTCAATGCGCTCCACGCCCAATCGGCGCAGTGACGCGTCGCAGGACTGGATGATGTGCTTCCGCGACAGGCCGACGCGATTGGGGCCATCGCCCATCTTGAGGCGCACCTTGGTCGCGAGCACGACCTCGTCGCGCTTCATGTACTCCCGCACCGCGCGACCCAGGATCTCCTCGGAGACGCCCACGGAGTAGACGTCGGCCGTGTCGGAGAACGTGATGCCCAGCTCGACGGCGCGCCGGACGAACGGCATCGAGTCGTCGGCCTCATGGACCCACGGACGCCACTGCTTGCTGCCGTAGCTCATGCAGCCGAGTCCGACGCGCGAGACGACGAGTCCGGAGGAGCCGAGACGGGTGTACTTCATTCGGTGGGCTGAGTTTCGTGATTCGGGATTCGGGAATCGTGATTCGGCGTGATTCGGGGTGATTCAAGCCGCTTACGAATCACGCCGAATCACGAATCACGAATCACGATTCACGGCAGTCTGCTCCCCCGTCACCCGATCGAGCGTTCCCTCGCGCTTCTCACGCTTGAGGAGAAGATAGCGCACGAGCTGGACGACGCCGGCGAGGAGCGTGGCGTAGAGGACGATCGCGGCGAAGCGCCAGAGCAGGGTTGAAATCGTCATGCCCGGCCAATCGGCGAACACGGCCTGGCGCGAACCAAGTCGTTCGAATCCCGCGGCGACCAGGGCCAGCGAGACCAGCACCTCGGCCACCACCTCGGCGATGGCGAAGACTGGCACGAGATAGAGCCACCGGCGCAGCGTGAAGTTGCCGAGGTGTACCGTGGCGAGGCCGAGGATCAGCATCTGGCCGAGCACGAAGGCAAGCCCCACGTAGACCATGCTGCTCGTTGAACCCATGGAAAGCGTCAACGCGCGATACAGCCGGACGATCAGTCCCGTGAGGAGGCCCATGGCCACGGGAGACATCGTAAACCGCCGAAAGGCCGGGGGCTCCTCGAGTTTGAAGGAGCCGGTCACATGCGGGAAGAACGTGGCCATGAGGTTGAACTTAGGCCCGACAGGGTGCCGGCAGAAGCCGCGCTGTCACGAGGAGGGCACGGATCGTTTCTCCCACTGCCGTCGATTTCGTCCCTATTTCGCGATGCGGTCGGCGATGAACCGCAGGCTCTCGGTTACGTGGAGGCCCCAGTAGGGCCAGTCGTGCTTCCCGCTCCATTCGGCGTAACTGTGGGGGATGCCCAGCCGCTGCAGCTCCCAGCGGAAGGCGCGGTTCTGGTCGATGAGTCCGTCCTCGGTGCCGATGTCGAGCATGAGGGCGGGCATGGACGCGCGACGTTCCTTCCAGAGGGCGGCAGCGCGGCGGGCGGGATCGCGGTACCACCAGGCGGTCGTATCCGGGCCGAAGGCGGGGCCGATGAGGGGCCACATGCGTTCTCCGAATGACTGCGCAAGACGCTCGATGGTGCCCGCGTAGCGCGGGGGCGCCGTGAAGGGGCTCACGCCCGCGTACATCGGCGACAGGACACCGGAGTGACTGACGGCGACGCTGAAGACCTCGGGATATTGGAGGGCGAGGGAGACGGCGCCGTAGCCACCCATGCTGAGCCCCGCGATGGCGCGCCGGTCGCGTCGCGGCTGGGTGCGATACGCGCTGTCGACAAACTGGACGATGTCGCGCGCGATGTAGTCGTCGTAGTGAAGCCAGGGGACGCAGTAGCTGTCGGCGGTGCTGTCGCCCGGGCGCGGCTTGAACTCGCGGCGGCAGCCGAAGTAGTCGCCGAGGGTGTTCCAGGTGGTGTACCAGCCGTCGTCGCCGTCGGGCATGGCGACGATGAATTCGGGCATGCCGGCGGTCACGAGGGAGTCGAGGGTGCGCTCGATGTGGCCCTGGGTGGTCCAGTCGCCTTCACTGCCCCAGATGCCGTGGAGGTAGAGGGCGACGGGGTAGCGACGGGTGAGCTCGCGGTCGTACGACGGTGGAAGCCAGAGGACGAGCTTCTTGCGCACGCCTAACGATTGGGCCCACAGGGTCGTCGTGACGAGGCGGCCGGAAGCTGTCGTCGCTCCGGCGTGGACCGGAGCCCCGTGTGGTAGGGCCTGCTGGGAACGACACTGGGTCCCGGATCGGCGCTCGCCTTCGCTCGCTTGTCCGGGATGACGGCACGAGGTCGCCGCTCCGGCGAAGCCTGCCCCGGCGGGCAGTAGGCCGGGGGCCGGAGCCCCGTGTCGTTGCCCACCCGACCCCGCGCCGAGTCCCAGGACGAGTGCCCCGGCCAGCACCGGGATCCGCATCAGGGAACCGCGGCGATGCACTCGATCTCGACGCGTGCGCTGAGCGCGAGCCCGTTGGCCCCGAGCGCCGAGCGCGCGGGCTTGTTCCGGGGGAAGTACGTGGTGTAGACCTCGTTCATCGCGTCCCACTCCCGCATGTCGGCCATGAACACCGTGCACTTGACCACGCGGTCCAGCGACGAGCCCGACTTCTCCAGCACTTCCTTGATGTTGTCCATCGTTTGCTTCGTCTCGGCCTTGACGCCCCCGGGCACCACCGACCCGCCCGCGTTGGCTGACGTGCCGATCTGGCCGGCGAGGAACAGGACGTTGCCGACCTGCACCGCCGGCGAGAACGGACGCGTCGGGCGACCGTATGGCGTGTGCCACGTGACCCCGTTCTCCGTGGTGCGAGACTCGCCCGCGGGCACCGGGGGCGTCGAGGGCGGCGTCGACGTCATGCAGGCGGCGAGGGAGAGGGCGAGGCAGGCGTACCGAATGGTCGTCATGGCGTGGGAAGCGGCTGGGGATGCGTCAGACATTGGGGCACCATGGAAGCTCACGCAACCCGAGCTTTGACGGGGTGGACGGGTAGACGGGTGGACGGGCAATACGAACGAATACGCTCGGCGCACTCACCCTCTCAACTATCGCTGCACCGGGCGAAGCCAAAGCACCTGCTCCGTCTCCTGCTCCACGCGGGCGCGCGAGAAGACGAGCGGAAAGTACCGGTCTTCCCCCCACAGCTGCAGCAGGTCGCTGTAGTGCGGGCTGCGCGGATCACCGGATTGGCCCGGCACATTGGTGGCCACGGACTGGTCGAAGTCGGCTAGGTCAATGACCTCGCGGAACGAGGCTCCCGATGTCTGCCGGAAGTTCGCACCTCCCGTGGCGTACACGGTGTTGCCATCGCCACCGCGCGAAACGGCGGGCAGGTCGTATTTGCTCGACAAGGGATGCCGGAAGGCGGCAACGTGGATGGCGCCCCAACGCCACTTGGCCCGGTCGCTCCCGAATCGCGTGGTGAGGTCGGCTGTTGCATCGTCGAGGGCGAGGAGGAGGAGCGAGTCCACTGCGGGCGCCTCCGCCCCCCCCGCGGGGTTCTTCGTGAGGCGCGCCTCGAGCCACTTGTAGTTGGTATTCGCGCCGATCAGCGCGCTCGCCCGCGGCTGGTCAGCGAGCGCGTGTGCGATGACGCGCCGGTACGCGGCGGGCGCCCACGCCGAAAAGATCGTCGGCGCGACCTGCTCCCGGGACATCCGCATATCCCAGCCGACGAGCGCCGCCACGTCACTGCGCGTCGCGACCCCGCGCCGCGTCGCCGCCGCGGCGAGGTGTGGCACGAGCGCCTGCGCGAGCTTGGAGAGGTCGTCATGCTGCAGGCGCTTGGAGTCCTCGACCGTGAGCGCGGTGGTGGCCCCGAGCACCTCCTTCACGCGATCGATGCGATAGCGGGTCGCCCACTCATACGCGATCGGCGTGGTGTAGCCCGGCGGGAGGATGTTGTGGTTCGCGGTGGCGATGAAGCCTTCTGCGGGGTTGTAGGCCCGCGGCAGCGCCATCCCCGGCACGAAGCCCTTCCATTCGAAGCGCCCATCGCCGGGAACCGGGAGCATCCCCGACCACGACCGCCTGGGCATCAGCCCTCCCGCGACCCAGCCGATGTTTCCCTCGACGTCGGCGTAGATCATGTTTTCGCTCGGCATGAGCCATCGTGTCATGGCGCGCTGGAACGAGGGCCAGTCGCGCGCACGGTCGAGTTGGAGCGAGGCCAGGTACGACGCCGTCCCCGGCTCGCTGTGGATCGACCGGATCGCAAACGCCCGCTGTCGGACCGTGTCGACCGAGACGACCGGCCCATGCACCGAATAGCGGTGTTCAATCACGCGCATTGCTTCGCCCTTCACACGGATCGTATCGACGATCACGCGGAACCGCTTCCAGGCCCCGTCGTGGCGGTAGCAATTGAGGCCGACGCCAGCACCGCTTGCTACCATCTGCCATCTACCATCTACCATCCTGCAGTTCCGAAGCTCTTCGACGTACACGTCCTGCTGGTCCATGCCGACCACCGTGAGCCCGAACGCGATGCGATCGTTGTGGCCGATGGCGACCCCAGGGCTGGCCGGCTCGCCCGCGCCGATCACGTTCCATCCCGGCGCGACGAGGTGGCTGATGTAGCGCACGGCCGGGTTCGTGATCACGCGATGCGGGTCGTTCGCGAGGATCGGCCGACCGGTGGCGGTGCGCTTTCCGGACACCACCCAGTTGTTCGATCCCTCGGTGCGCGTGTAGGCGATGTCGGCGAAGGTGCCGGCAAACCCGCCTAACGACTCACGGGTGATGCCGGCGTAGTCGAAGCCGGCCACGGCGTCGAGTTTGCGCACGGGGTCCGTCGGCATGAGGGCCTCGGTGCGCTCGACGCCGATCGCCGCGACGAGTTGCGCGCGCAGGATCTCGCTGGCCCCGTTCCCCACGCCCGAGAGCCCGGTCGCGCGCGCCAGGGGTACGCGTTCGTGCCACGGTTCCGGCTTGAAACCGAGCAGGGTGAACTCCGGCGGGAGGTCATTCCCGGCCTGTGCGATCCACGCGTTGACGCCCGCCACGAAGGCCCGCACGATCTCGCGCGTGTCCGGGCCATAGGCGGCCCACTCGCGTGCCATGTCCCCGCGATACGCAAACGCACGCGCCCAGCGGTCGCGCTCCACTGCCGTGGGCCCGAGGATCTCGGCGAGCCGCCCTTCGCCTTGCCGTCGCCACATCTCCATCTGGAAAAGGCGATCCTGCGCCACGACGAACCCCTGGGCGAGAAAGAGGTCATGCTGGTTCTGCGCGTAGATGTGCGGAATGCCCCACCGATCGCGTCGCACTTCCACGGGGGCTCGGAGCCCGGGAACGTTCAGCGTTTGTGAGTCGGGCTTCTGGGGCGTGGGGGGCGTATGGGCCGTCTCTGGCGCGTCGGGCGCGGGCCGGGAAGACTCGTTAGGTATCCCGGGCGGCGTCGGCAGGGCGAAGGCACCAGCCACGACGACGGTGGCGGCCAGGAGCGTGCGAACGAAGGCAGGCGATGGCATGACGATGGCGTGAGACGTGATCGCCTACACTGCGCGCACGCGCACAACATCGACAGGGGGGCTCTTTGAGCGTAGGGCGAGCGGGGGGAAGTGCGAGCGGGGGATGTGCGAGCGGGGGGAGGTGCGAGCGGGGGAACCTGCGAACGGGAGTGCGAGTGGTCATCGGTACGCGCTTAACGCTCGCCCTAACCCCCGCTCGCTGTATCTCCCGCTCGCTGTATCTCCCGCTCGCCCTATCTCCCGCTCGCCCTATCTCCCGCTCGCTCCACCTAGCGGATCCAGTGCCCGATGCGCCCCCACCGGATCTGCGTGAGGAACGCGAGCGGCTGCGTGCTCTCGGCGTCCCACGAGTAGTACACGAAGAGCGGACGACCGCGGAAATTTTCGCGCGGGACGACCCCCCAGTAGCGCGAGTCCTTCGAGTTGTACCGATTGTCGCCCATCATGAAGTAGTG
>JACMLI010000124.1 GCA_014379705.1 Gemmatimonadaceae bacterium | reverse complement strand
TCTTGTCTTGACGCCCAGTTCGGGGGATGAGGTATGCGCACGACGTTGATGTTTCTGGCTTGCATGGTGCTCGCCTCGTGCAATTCGCCACTCTTTGACGGCGATGAGCACGACGTGCGCCTCGAGGATGTGGGGGACGCGCTCATCCTCTCGACGAACAGCATGGAGCCCATCTAATAGATGGCCGTAGACGTGGCCCTTCTCCCCTACATCAGCACGGTCCTTTGCGTTGACCCGAACTCGTGCCCGAGCGTGCATCGCGCCAGGCCCGTCCGCATCACACGATCCGAGCTCTCGTTCGAAGGGCGTGTGGTGCGCCGCGTCTCGGTCGCCTACTGGCGCCTGCGGCCGAGGCACGGCACGCCGCCGTTTCGCGAAGATTCCGTGCGCTACGTGCAGACGGGGTTCCAGGCCTCCCGGATGCTCGATCGTTAGGCATGCCTCTCCTCTTTTCCTACGGCACGCTCCGACAGCAGGAGGTGCAGCTGGCCACCTTCGGACGACTGCTCGACGGTCACGCCGACGCGCTGGTGGGCTTCGAGCTGGCCCTCTTCAAGGTCGAGGATGCGGCCTTCGTGGCGGCCAGTGGCAAGGCGATGCACAACACCCTGCGTCCCACGGGCCGAAGCGAGAATCGCGTGCCAGGCGTCGCCCTCGAGGTTACAGACGCAGAGCTGCTCACCGCCGATCGCTATGAGCCCGCGGGCTACGCACGCGTCGCGACGACGCTCGCCTCGGGGAAGGACGCATGGGTGTATGTAGCCTCCTGAGTCCTCGTGGCTCCGGCGAAGGCCGAGCGCAGCGTCGTCCTCACCCGCATTGGGGCCAATCGCTCGCTGGTCCGGGATGACGAAGCTGGCCGCGCTCTTCATCCAACGCGATGCCGCCGGCTCCGCCGCCGGTGACCACTCTGCCATCTGCCATCCAAAGGCGTGCCAACTCAAGGCAGCGTGAAGCTCACCCCGTCCTGACACGTTCCTGACGTTGCGTCACCTCGTGCCACCAGCGGGCCCCAACTGCCTTGCCGCCCTCGCCCCGCGATCGTAGGGTGAGGGCCATGTCCCGCAGCGCGTCCGCACCGAGCTCCCGGCGCCTCGTCGCCATTCTCGTCCTCTTCGTCGTCCTCGCCGCGGCCCTCACCTACGAGGCGTGGGAGGCAGACCACGACCATCGCTACGCCGCACAGCAAACGCTCAAGGACTACGCCGCGCTGGCCGCGTGGGAGTACAACTCCTCCACCAAGGAAGCCCTGTACCCCAACCTCATGTGGGTCTTCGGTCCCGTGAAGAGTGAGACGTCCCTTCCTCCATCGGCCAAACTCCCGGAGCCAATGGTGATCCTGCGGAAGGAAGCGCTCGAGAAGTTGTGCAAAGGTGACAAGCCCCCGTTCGCCTTTCGCATCGACGCGCGGACGCGCGAGGCGACGTTCGCAGGGAATGCGCCCGACGCGCGCATCCAGCGGTGGATCCGCGACACCGTCCTGGTCGAGCTGCAGCACTACCGCATGGACTACTCGTACCTCACGGTCACCGGAACGGTCGATGGCCGGCACCTGGTCGTGCTCTTCCAGGTCAAGTGGTCGACCGATGACACGCCCGCGGCCGCGTACGGGACCGAGTTCTGCCTCGCGTCGTTCCAGGTCGGCGCGCTCGCCCGCGTGATGCAGAAATACCCGATGCTCCCGCCATCGCTGACGGCGAACCACGCCAACGACTCGTTGCTCTCCGTGATCGTGAAGGACGAGCAGGGGCGCGAGGTCTTCCGTTCCCCCGTGCAGTACCCACCGACATTCACGGGCACGCACACCCTGCAGGCCTTCGGGTACTCCACCACCGTGGCACTCAACCCGAGGATTGCGCCACAGCTCGTCATTGGCGGGTTGCCGCCATCGCGGCTTCCGCTGCTCGTCGGGCTCTTCGGGATGACGAGCCTGCTGCTCTTCATCGGCATCGTCCAGCTGCGACGCGAGAGCGAGCTGGCGCGCCTGCGATCGGACTTCATCGCCTCGGTGTCGCACGAGCTGCGCACGCCGCTGGCCCAGATGCGCATGTTCGCCGAGACGCTGCGGCTTGGCCGCATCAGGAACGAGGAGGAGCGGGAGCGATCGCTCACCATCATCGACCAGGAATCGCGCCGACTCGCGCACCTCGTGGAGAACGTCCTGCTCTTCTCCCGCTCGGAGCGCCAGGCGCCACGGCTCTCTCCCCGCGACGTGGCACTCGCGAACGAGCTGCGCGAAACGGTGCAGGCCTTCACGCCAATCGCCGAGGCACGCCGGGTCACGGTGGAGCTGGAGCTCGAGGAGGACGCGCGAGCGTTCGTCGACCCGGCGGTTCTTCGGCAAGTGACGCTCAACCTGCTCGACAACGCCGTGAAGTACGGTCCCGATGGCCAGGTCGTTCGGCTCACGCTCGCCGCGGCGCGCCACGGCCGTGGCGCAGTCATCTCCGTGGAGGACGAAGGCCCCGGCATACCGACCGCCGATCGCGAACGCATCTGGCTGCCATACTTTCGCCTGCGACGCGACGTGGATTCTGCGGTGGCTGGGAGCGGGATCGGACTCGCGGTCGTGCGCGACCTGGTGGAGAGACAAGGGGGAAGCGTGTGGGTGGAATCGGCGACGCCGCGCGGCTCGCGATTCGTTGTCGAACTCCCGGGTGCAGGCACGCCCGATGGTCCGCGAGCTGGCCGAACGAGCGACGCAACCGTGGGGGCCGCATGACGAGCATCCTCATCATCGAGGACAATCGCGACCTCGCGTACGGGCTGCGCAACAACCTCGAGATCGAAGGCTACGACGTGGAGGTCGCCGCCGATGGCGTCACCGGTTTCGCGATGGCGAAGCAACATCGCCCCGACCTCGTGGTGCTGGACCTCATGATTCCCGGGATGGACGGATACCAGGTCCTTCGCCACATGCGGAAGGACGGCCTGGACCAACCCGTGCTCATCCTCACCGCGCGTGGTGAGGAGACCGACAAGGTCACGGGATTCCGGCTCGGCGCCGATGACTACGTGACCAAGCCCTTCGGCGTGCTCGAGCTCCTCGCGCGCATCGAGGCGTTGCTGCGCCGACGCCCGCGCGAGGTGGTCAACGACGCCGTGCGCGAGCGATTCGGCGATGTGGAGATCGATCGGGCGTCACATTCCGTCACGCGGAACGGCGCGCGCGTGAACCTCGCGCCGCTCGAGTACCAGCTGCTCGTCGCGCTGATGGACCGGAAGGGCGCGGTCGTGTCGCGCCTTGCGTTGATGCGCGATGTCTGGGGACACCAGGCTTCCGTGGTCAGTCGCACGGTCGACACACACATCCTCGAACTTCGCAAGAAGCTCGAGGCCGATCCGGCCAACCCGCAGCACGTGCTGACGGTCCGGAAGGCCGGGTATCGACTGCAGGTGTAGGCTCGGGAGTGCCTAACGCGCTCCTGACACAAGGCGCACGCAGGACCCACGCAAGCGCCACCTGCACGCGAAGACGATCGCCGACCTTGGGCGCATCACCGGCTGGAGTGTCCCGTGCGGTCGCGCGTCGCCTGGTTGCTCGTCATCGTTGTGGTAGGCTCCGCTCCCGTTCCGCGCGCCCGCGCCCAGGACGCCACGCCGGTGGCGACGCGTCCGGTCATCCGCGCACCCCGCACGACGGCGCCACTCACGGTGGACGGTCGCCTCGACGAGCCGGCGTGGGATTCGGCAGGCGTGGCTGGTGGGTTCATCCAGCAATTCCCGCAGGCGAACCAGCCGTCGACGTTTCCGAGCGAGGCACGCGTCCTTGTGGATGACGCGGCGCTCTACGTCGGCTTTCGCTTCACCGATCCCGCGCCCGATTCGCTCGCGTCGCCGCTGGCGCGGCGAGACGCCGAGCTCTACTCCGACTGGGCGCAGGTCCTCATCGACAGCTACCTCGACCGGCGTACCGCATTCCGCTTCTCCGTGAACCCCGCCGGGGTCCAGCGCGACGCGTTGCTCACGGGAGACCAGGAGTGGAACGAAGACCTCGGCTGGGACGCCGTGTGGAGCGCCGAAAGTCAGCGCGACAGCGCGGGGTGGACGGCGGAGTTCCGCATTCCGTTCTCACAGCTGCGCTTCAGCATTGGCGAAGGTGGGGCGGTGCGCTGGGGCATCCAGTTCGGTCGACACGTCGCGCGACGCAATGAACGATCGTACTGGTCGCCGATTCGCCCGGAGTTGCAGGCCTTCGTCTCGCAGTTCGGGACGCTCGACGGTTTGCAGTTCGCCGGCGCCCCCCGCCGCCTCGAAGTGGCGCCCTTCTCCCTCGCGCAGCTCACGCACGAGCCGCGCGAGGTCGGGAATCCCCTGCAGCGCGCGCGGGACCTTCGCCGCACCCTGGGGCTCGACTTCAAGCTCGGACTCGGCGCCAACTTCACGGTCACGGGCACCGTGAATCCCGACTTCGGACAGGTGGAAGCGGATCCTGCCGAAGTGAACCTCACGGGCATCGAGACCTTCTTCAGCGAACGACGGCCGTTCTTCCTCGAGGGGAGCGATCGGTTCTCGTATGAGTTGTCGTCGACCTCGTGGGTGACCGGGCAGGAAGCCCTCGTGTACTCGCGGCGCATCGGCCGCGCGCCGCAGGGGGACGTGCCTGACCGCGCGCGATGGTCGGAGTCACCTGCTGCGGCGAGGTTGTTGGGAGCCATGAAGGTGTCGGGACGCACGCCATCCGGGTGGGGCGTGGGCGTGATGAGTGCCGTCACCGGCGAGGAGCGCGTGCGGCTGGTGGACACGGCGGGCGCGCCGGCGCACGCGGTGCTGGAGCCGCGAACGCACTACGGTGTCGTGCGACTGACGCGGGACCTGGACGGGGGGGAGAGTCGACTGGGTGCGGTCCTCACCACGGTCCATCGTGACAACGCGCTGGCCACACTGGCGAGTTCCGCCGTGGTTGCAGGGTTGGATGGGTTCAAGCGGTTCAACGACCAGAGGTATCGCGTCAGCGGCAACCTGCTCGTCAGTCGTCTCGCGGGATCTCCGCAAGCCATGCGCACGTCGCAACAGTCCATCGCGCACCTGTACCAGCGCCCCGACGCGGCCTACCTCCACGTCGACTCGAGCGCGACGACCCTGTCCGGGGCCATGGCCGAGCTGCGTGCGATGCGCGTGGGTGGCGGCAACGTCCGGTGGGGCGTCGTGGGCAAGGCGGTGAGCCCCGGCTTCGAGGTGAACGACCTCGGGATCATGCCACGTGCGGACGCGCTCACGACCACGTCGTGGATCGGGTGGGATGGCTACCAGCCGTCGCGCTTCACCCGTAGCTGGGAGACGTGGGCCAACGCCTGGTACGGTACGACCTTCGGTGGCGAGCGCCAGCTCGCCGGGCACAACGTCTTCACGAACGTGACGCTGCACAACCTGTGGCAGGTCGAGGGCGCCGTTGACCACAACCTTGCCACGTTAGGCATGGCTGCGCTTCGCGGCGGCCCGTCGCTGTACAATCCGGGGCGCGTGGGCATGAACCTCACGGTGCGCAGCGATACGCGGCGCGCCATCGGGCTGGTGCTCCGGGCGCGGGGGTGGGAATCGTATGAAGATGACACGCGGCTCCGCAGCATCACGCCGGAGGTGAATGCCCGGCTCGGGACGCGGACGCAGCTCTCCGTGGCACCGTCGGTGACGTGGTGGAACAACCCTCAGCAATACGTGGCATCGGTTGATCACGCGTCCGGGTCGCAGTACGTCGTCGGACGCGTGCGGCAGACGTCGGCCTCGGTCACCGTGCGGGCCAGCCACGCGTTCACCTCCGCGCTGACCCTGCAGGTGTACGCCCAACCCTTTGTTTCGGCGGGAGAGTATGCCGGTTTCTCCCAGGTCGTGAACTCGCGCGCGTCGTCGATGTCGGAGCGGCTGCGGCCGCTGGCATTGCAGGCAGGCGTTGGTGGTGGCGTCGAGGGCGTCGGCCCGGGGACGACGCTCGGGTTCGACCGGCCCGACTACTCAACGGCGGCGTTCCAGGCGAATGCGGTGCTGCGATGGCAATACCGGCCGGGCTCGACGTTCTTTGTCGTTTGGGCCCAGGCGCGCGACGGGTCAACGGACGCAGCGGGGTTCGAGCCCACCATTCAGGCCCGGGAGATGTTCGGGAGGCCCGGCACCAACGTGCTTCTTGTGAAGGCGAGCCACTGGTTGGGTCGCTAGGCTACCCGTCGCTCTGACGAGGACCGGGCCCCGCGTTGTGGTCGCGGGCATTCTGAGGCACGACACGGGGCCCCGGATCTGCGCTCGCCTTCGCTCGCTTGTCCGGGATGACGAGAGTGGCGCTCGCCTTCGCTCGCTTGTCCGGGATGACGAAAGTGGCGCTAGCTCCATCCAATGCGATGCCGGCGGCTCCGCCGCCGGCGACCACCATGCCATCTGCCATCTGTAGTGAGCCCTCTGCACTGAGCCAAATCCGATCGAGAGGCCCAGCACCCCGCTCCTGGGGAACCCGGCGACTATACTGAGTATTGATCGCCAACACCCGAGGAGTCGCCATGAAGCCCCTGCTGCCGCTCTTGCTCGTCGTCGCCGGCGCCGTGACCATCACGGCTCTGCGCCAGCAGTCACGCGCGGAGCTCGGTCTTCCAGCACCAGCGTTCGATGTAGTGCGGCCAGCTACGGCCGCCGAGCAAACGGCGTACTTCGCCGGCGGGTGCTTCTGGGGCGTTGAAGCCGTCTTCGAGCACATCAAGGGCGTGACGTCGTCGGTCTCGGGTTATGCGGGAGGTTCCGCGCCGAACCCGACGTACGACGCCGTGAGCGCCGGCGAAACCGGCCACGCCGAGATGGTGCGTGTCACCTTCGATCCGTCGAAGGTCACGTACGGGCAGCTGCTGCAGGTCTTCTTCTCGGTGGCCCACGATCCCACCGAGCTCAATCGCCAGGGCCCCGATGTCGGCACCCAGTACCGCTCGATGGTGCTTTTCACGACCGCAGAGCAGAAGCAGGTCGTCGAGGCGTACATCGCACAGCTCACGAAGGCGGGCGCGTATCCCAGGCCGATCGTGACGCAGGTCGAGACCTACTCCGTGTTTCACGTCGCCGAGGATTACCACCAGAACTACCTCGAAGCGCACCGGATGCAACCGTACATCATCTTCAACGACCTTCCCAAGCTCGCCGGGCTCAAGGAAGAGTTCTCCTCGCTCTACCGCTCGGGCGTCTCGGGCAAGTAGGCGTTCACCGTTTGGGAATCGTGTCCGTGAGTGCGCCGAGGAAGGCCACGAGGTCGCGCTTCTCGCCCGCCGTGAGCTTGAGTGGTGCCGACGGGAGTGATTGATATGGCAGCCGGAGGCCGATGCCCACGCCGCCACCGCGATCGTAGAACTCGATGACCTCCTCGAGCGTCCGGAACACGCCATTGTGCATGTAGGGCGCCGTGAGCGCGACGTTCCGCAAGCTCG
>JACMLI010000123.1 GCA_014379705.1 Gemmatimonadaceae bacterium | reverse complement strand
CTCGGTGCCCGGCGCCGCATACTGCAGGTAGTACTTCCCGGCGTGCTTCGTCATCCAGGCGCCCTCGATGAACGGCACGCGCGTCTCACGGTGATCTTGCCCGAACCGCTCCCACCCGTGGCGGTCCGGGTGCAAGGAAATGAGCGGCACGGGCGTGCCGACGTAGATGAGTCGCCGGCTCTTGTCGAGCTCGATGCCGAAGAGCGGGTAGAAATTCGACGAGTTCCAGTACATGTACCACTTGTCAGTATCGGCGTCGTGGAAGATGTCGGGGTCCCAGGGCCCCGGTGGCACCGCGCCTGGGGTCGGCGGCGTCTGCGTGAATGGCGACTGGGCGCCAGGCGGAGATGGCAGCAGGCGGTTGTAGAACTCCAGCTGTCCGGTCTCGGGCTTCGTCGAGAACACAATAGGTTTCGGAATCGTCGTCGATTGGAAGAGGTACAGCGTGTCGCGCACCGAACGCGCGGCTGGCGCAACCATGTCTTCGAAGGGCCATTTGCTGGGTACGACGAGCCTCCACGTGATCAGGTCCCGTGAGTGCCACCAGCCACCGACGAGCGTCGCAAAGAGGAAGTATTCTCCCTTGTGATTCACGATGACCGGGTCGGCGCTCGTACGGTAGGAGATCCCAAGGTTTAACTGCTCGAAGTTGTACTTGTAGTCGAGGTCGATCGGGTTGGCGTAGGTACGGTTGCCGGTCGACTGCGCGGAGGCGGAGGCGTGCGGGGCGGCAAGCGCGCAGAGCGCCAGCGGGAGGTGGAAAGCTCTCATGCAGTCACTCCACCACTTCGAAACGCGCCTGGCGCACATCGGCCGAGCTCGTGCCGACGTACACGGTGAACCAGCCGGGCTCGACGATCAGCTTCATCTGCGGCCCCCAGAACTCGAAGTCGTCGCGATCGAGGGTGAACGTTACGGTGCGCCGCCCACCGGCGGGGAGCGAGATGCGCCGGAAGCCGCGGAGTGCCTTGACCGGGCGGGTGATGCTGGCAACGTCGTCGCGTAGGTAGAGCTGTACCACCTCGTCGCCAGCGCGCGAGCCGGTGTTGGTGACATCGATGCTCACGACGATCGAGTCTTCGGCGCGGATGCGCGGTGCGCTCAGTTGGAGATTGTCGTACGCGAACGTGGTGTAGCTGAGGCCGTGCCCGAACGGAAAGAGAGGCGTCCAGTGCACGTCGATGTACTGCGACGTGTAGCTGTCTTTCGGGTTTGGCGGCCGTCCGGTGTTCTTGTGGTTGTAGAAGATTGGTACCTGGCCCACATTGCGCGGCACGGTCACCGGAAGCTTACCGCTGGGACTGTAGTCGCCGAAGAGAATGTCCGCGATTGCGGGGCCCGCTTGCACGCCCGGATACCAGGCCTCGACGATGGCTGGGATGCTGTCCGCCACCCACCGGATAGATAGCGGCCGTCCATTCATCAACACGACGACTGTTGGTTTGCCGATCGAATGCACCAGCTGGGCGAGCTGCTGCTGAACGCCAGGCAGATCGAGCGAGGTGCGATTGCGCGACTCCGCGCTCATGTTCGGATGCTCACCCAATAGCAGGATTGCCACATCGGCCTCCCGCGCAATGCGGACTGCCTCGGCAAACCCGCTCGTATCCGCCCCACTGTAGTCCGCGCCCTTCGCGTGCAGTACACGCGTG
>JACMLI010000122.1 GCA_014379705.1 Gemmatimonadaceae bacterium | reverse complement strand
TGCCGAGCGGCGCGCCGTCGCGTCGCTGCCCGAGATTGCCAGGCTCGCCGACGAGGGCCGGTACGCGGACGCCCATCGCCTGGCGCAACGGGCGCAGGGCGCCATCGCGGGAGATACCACGTTGGGACGCCTGATGAACGTCGTCGAGGATCGCCTGACTATCGTCACGCGGCCCGAGGGCGCGCAGGCGTGGCTCCGTCGTGTCGTCGAGGACGGGTCGTTGGCGCCGGATAGTGTGGACGCCGGACTCACGCCGATCAGGGACCTGCGCCTCGCCCGCGGCGACTACCGCGTGGACCTCCGGAAGCCGGGGTTCATGTCCGAGGCGCGCATCGCGTCGAGCGCGCTGAACCGCGCCGAAAGATCGTTAGGCATCCCGGTGGAGATGTCGATGGAGGTGCCGCTGCGGCTGGAGTCCGGCGCGCAGCGGGACATGGCCTTCGTGCCCGGGTCACCGTACGCGCTGGTGGGGCGCGGGGCGCCCATTCGAACGTCGGTCGCGCTGCCGGACTACCTGATCGACGCGCATGAAGTGACGAACGAGCAGTTCCGCGCCTTTGTCGTGGCTGGGGGATACGCCGAGGCGAAGTTCTGGCGTGAGCCATTCGTGCTCGATGGTCGGTCGCTCCCTTGGGATGAGGCCAGGCGCCGTTTCGTGGATCGCACGGGCCTGCCCGGACCCCGCGAGTGGAGTGGACAGGACTTTCCGTCGGGAGAAGGGCGTCGTCCGGTGACGGGCGTGAGTTGGTATGAGGCGGCGGCCTACGCGGAGTATGCCGGCAAGCGCCTCCCGACGATCTTCGAGTGGGAAAAGGCGGCGCGCGATGGCCGCTTCACGCACTTCGACCAGGTCGTGATGCCATGGGGGCTCAGCGATCCGATGCGCGCTACCTCGCGTCGCGCCAACTTCAGCGGCACGGGGCCCGAGGACGTGGACAGTCACCCGAGCGGGATCAGTCCATTCGGTGCGTACAACATGGCTGGCAACGTGGAAGAGTGGGCGGCCAATGCGACCGGTGGACGGCGCTTCATCACCGGCGGGGCGTGGGACGATCCCATGTACGTCTTCGCCAACTTCCTCTCCGTCTCGCCCTGGCACGCATCGCCCTCGCTTGGCTTCCGATGCGTCCGCACGGTCCCCGGCGCCACCGGCGATCCCGGCGCCTTCGACATTCCCGTCGGAAACACCACGCCGGTCTACCGGCCGGTGGACGAGGCGACACACGCCACGCTGCTCCGCCACTACGCGTACGATCGGCTGCCACTCGATGCGCACGTCGTGGACACGGTCACGACGCCGGACTGGACGCGCGAGACGATCGCCATCGCAGGTCCGTGGCGTGATCGCACGACGCTGTACCTGTACCTGCCGCTCCGCACGCGCCGGCCGTTGCAGACGATCGTCTTCCTCCCCGGCACCAACACGTTCCTCGATGTCGCGCTGCCTGACGAGACCGCGCACCTGATGGGCGCCCATGTGAAGGCGGGCCGCGCGGTCCTTGCCGTGCACTTCAAGGGCATGGTCGGGCGCCCATGGGACGACGGGCGCAGGGTGCCCGCGACGTCATCGGTGCAGTACGCCCAGGAGTTCATCATGCACGCGACGGAGTTGCGTCGCGCCATCGACTACCTCGAGACGCGGCCTGACATCGATGTCTCCCGGCTCGCGTACATCGGTTTCAGCAGGGGGTCCGGCGCGTGGATCCCCTTCGCCGCCGTGGAGCCGCGCTTCCGTTCGGTCGTGTTCATCGGCGGTGGTATCGACGAGACCTTCCTGCCGGCGCGTCCAGAGGTGAGGAACATCAGCTTCGCCTCACACATCCGCGCGCCAACGCTCCTGCTCAACGGCGAGTACGATGAGGAACACCCATGGGACCGGCGCGGCCTTCCGTTGTGGAGCCTTCTGCGGGAGCCCAGGCGCCTGGAGATCGTGAAGGGCGGGCATCTGCCGCCCGCCGAGGTGCGGGTGCCGGCGATCAATCGCTGGCTCGACGAGACGCTGGGCCCCGTGCGCTGAGCCGGCGCGCAAGGAACGCACGCCGGCTCGCGCCACGATCACGACTACTGGAACACGAGGCCCGCACGCCCACTTGGCAACTTCCCGGGAATGAGGCGTCGCAGGTGTTGAGGTCGGGCGGCCGGGTCGAGCAATGCGTTGCGCACGAAGTCGACGAGTGATGTGAACTCGGCTTCCGTGAGCGGCGCGGACGTGCGCAGCAGGGGATCGAGCCGTTCGAGGACGGGGTCGAGCGGGCCGGTGGGTCCCTGCATGTCCACGGGAAGCTTCGCGGTGGTGTACAGCGCCGCGCCTCGCCGCGCGTCGAGGTGGTAGCGAATGGCGTCCTCGAGCCGGACGAAGGCGCCGTTGTGCATGAAGGCCGATTGCAGGGCGACGTTGCGCAGTGGCGACGTCCGGAACGCGTAGCGATCGGCGGAACGTCCGGACACCTGGGCGAGGCCGAAGTCCTCGTTGGCGCCGGGGCCATCGAAGGTCACGTTGCCAACGGCCGGGACAACCTGCGGGATGCCGGCGACGTGCTGGCGGAAGTCGCTGAACATCTCGTTGGCCGCGCCCGACACGGCATGGCACGCGACGCATCCCGCGCGGCCGAAGAAGAGCACCGCGCCCTGTTTCTGTGCCGGGGTGAGGGCCTCGCGCACGCCGCGAGCATAGCGATCGATCGGGGCATCGGCGAACACCAGCGTGAACTCGAACTCGGCGATCGCGCGGCCCACGTCGTCGAAGGTGATCGGCGTCCCCGGCGGCGTGTGCGGGAACGCGCGTGCAAACAGCGTTCGGTAGCGCGCGTCGTCGTTGAGGCGCCGCAGCACTTCGCCGCGGATGTCGTCGTTGGTCCCGGGAAAGTGGAAGCCGGCCGCCTCGACGCGCTCGGTCGGCGGTATGAACGCCTGAGCCGTGAGCAGGTGAGGCAGGTAGGAGAGCGACGTGCCTTCCGGCGCGGGGAACACGAAGCCCTGCCGGTTGTCGAACGGGTTGCCCGATGGCGCGTGGAATCGCGAGTTCCACATCAGGGTTGGATAGAAGGCCGTGTTGATCGCCATCGGCGTACGGCGCTGGTTGCGCGGCCCCGTGCGCCCGGGCCCGACGAGGCCGTTGTTCTCGATGCCGATCGCGATGGGTTGGGTATCGCCGAAGCCATGGGTCGGCGAATGACATCCAGCGCACGTGTTGTCATCATTGAGTCCCTGGATGGGATCGAACCAGAGCAGGCGCCCCACCTCGGCGAGCTGCCGGTCGATGGGCCGCCCGAGTCGCGTTTCGAGCGTGCTGGCGACGCGCCCGGTGAAGCCGTGGGCCGTGAGCTGCCGGCGCAGCGTCGCGTCCACGTCATGGCCGCCATTGACGCTCCGTAACTCCGTCGGCGTGAGCGCCGGGCCGGTCGGCCGCACGGGCTCGAGGTCCGAGCACGCGCCCGCGATGGAGCTAACGATGCACAGCGCGAGGGAGCGCCGTCCGGGCGTGATCATTGGTCGTCCCCACACGAGACACGCGGGTTCGACTCGGCGAACATGCCGTCGGGGTTCTTGCGCCAGATCCACACGTGGAGCGCGAACACGCCGAACTCGTCTTCAGGCTGGAACGTGTTGCCGAGGAACGTGGGAGGTGTCGGGGCGAGCTGATACGGGACGGCGAACTCGATGCCCACCAGTTTCGGGCGTCCCTCGATATTCGGTTCGTAGATGAGTGCGTCGGGACTCGCCGGATCGACGAGGCCATCGAGCAGTCGCGTCGGGTGGTAGTAGACGGTGCCGACGGGCCCTTCGCCGGGGCGCACCTCGCAATCATGGAGGAGGAGAAAGCCATCGGCGATGGCGTTGTCCAGGTTCTTGTAGCGGACGGTTGCACGCTCGAGGATCGCGAGGGGACCGGGCGCGGCCGCGGTTGTGGGGTGGGAGGCGAGCGACGCGTCGGGAGTCCGGTTCGGGGAGAAGGGAGCGCTGTCGGTGCACGCGACGAGGGCGGCCGCAGTGGCGAGGGTCAGCGCATGCTTCAGGAGGTGCGGA
>JACMLI010000121.1 GCA_014379705.1 Gemmatimonadaceae bacterium | reverse complement strand
GGCCCACCGAGTCTGCGGGTAGGTGGCTCGAGGCGCGCGGTGACGCGCGTCCCAGAGGAATGATCGTCATAGCCCGCAAGGGCCGTAACAGAATCCCGCTTATCGGCTTGCTTCACACTTCTTCGCGCGTGACGGGCTTCGTCCGCGCTTGTCTCCGGGGCACGACGTTTGCTCGCATGTGAGCGCTTGCCCCCCGGACCGGATACCGGTCCGGAATATGCATATGAACCAATGGCCTGGGCGCGCTTTCGCAAGTCGCTCCTCGGCATTGGTACGAATATTGGATGCAAGGAGGTCACCGTGAGAAAAACGACCCTGGCGGTACTGGCGTTCGCATCGCTCAACCTCGGCGGATGCGTCGCCGTGGGCCTCACCGCGCTCGGCGTGGGGATGGCCACCGGCGTCTCGCACACGTTGAGCGGCATCGTCTACAAGACATTCGCCGCGCCGCAGGCGCAGGTGAAGAGGGCAACGCTGGGCGCATTCAACCGGATGCAGATCAAGGTGGTGGAAACGAAGCGCGACAAGACCACGGAAACGATCCGGGCCAAGGCCGGCGATCGCGACATCGAGGTCGAGCTGGAAGCGCTCACGCCGGGCACCACGCGCATGACGGTGACCGCCAAGAAGGACGGCGGCATCCTGCGTGACGGCGCCACCGCCACCGAGGTGATCCTGCAGACGGAAAAGCTCGTCGGACCCACCTAGGAAGGAGAGGCAATGAGAACCATGAAACTTCGGACCCTGGCCGCGGCGATCGTCATCGCTTTCGCGCCGGTCGCCTACGCTGCTACCGCGACGACATCCGCCATAGACGATCCGGTCCAGCAGCTCAACACGACCGGCGAGAACAAGGGCCAGACGCACGTCGCGACGAAGATCGCGTCCAGCTTCGGCAACATCGCCGGTTCCGACGCCAACACGCTCAAGCTGGTCCAGGCGTTGCGCAACGGCACGGCGGTGAAGCTCACGACGACGACCACCGGGACCGGCACCGGAACGGGAACAGGCACGGGCACCGGCACGACCACCACGACGACCATCACGCCGCCCACCGGCAAGATGGGTTGGGGAAACGTATTCATCTCGCTCGCGCTCGCGAAGGACTCGCTCGCTCGCGTCGGCATCACGAACCCCACCACGGCGCAATTGCAGGCCGCGCTCACCGGGGGTGACGTGGTCGGCGCGGACGGCAAGACCGTCACGATGAAGGGCATCCTCCAGATGCGTGCGGACGGCATGGGATGGGGACAGATCGCGCAGGCCCAGGGCACGAAGCTCGGTCCCGTCGTGAGCTCCATCAAGTCCGCCCACAAGAATGTCGCGGCGCTGCCCGCCTCTTCGACGGACACGACGACCACGACCACGACCGCGGCGACGGCGAAGTCGAAGGGAGTCACCACGGCCGATGGGACTTCGGGCGCTAGCGGCAAGGGCAATTCCTCGAAGGGGCTCACCACCGCGGGCGGGACGGCGGCCGGCGGCAACCAGGGCTCGAAGGGCCTGGTGACTGCGGGCGGTGCGAGCGCGGGC
>JACMLI010000120.1 GCA_014379705.1 Gemmatimonadaceae bacterium | reverse complement strand
TGGCCCTGCCTCCACCCCTGCACGCGCCCCCGCTGGGTGCTGTCGAGGACGGAGAAGGCGAAAGAGCGGCTGAGTGAGTCGGAGCGGCGGAAGGCGTCCATGCCATTGCCCCCCATGCGGTTACGGAACGACTGGCGCTCCTCATCTGACAGGCGACACGGGTTCCGGCTGGCGCAGACCGAATCGCGCTGCTTCTGCATCTGCTGCATGAAGGACCGGCGCTGCGACACTTCCGAGCGCTCGATGGAGTCGAGGCGGGCAACTTGTCGCGGCGTCAGGTCGAGCTCGCGGCGGGCGTCGAGGAGTTCGGTCGCGGAGATCGGTGGAGCACCGCCCGAACCCTGGACTGGGCGTCGTCGCCCCTGTGCTTCGATCGAGAGGAGCGGAAGGCCAAGGACAGCGGCCGCGAGCAACGTGCGTCTAGCGTGCATGGGGTGATCCTCCAAGTAGCGTCTGTTCAACGAGTTTCACCCCATCAGACGTAAACATGTCCGGCCCGTTAACGGGCGCAGCCAATCCGGGCCAGTGTGTTAACAAACACGGTCCCCTCCGGTCTGATACGGGTTGGCATCTCCACTCTTCCTGGCAATCACGATAGTCATGCGGTCTTTCTCATCGTTCGCCCGATCGGTCGCCCTGCTGGCCTTCGGGGCAATCGTTGCTCCTGCAACCGCGTCTGCGCAGATCGGGGCCACCACCGACATCATTACCGGCGTGGTCCGGCGGGTCGAGGGAAATCTCCCCCTCGAAGCCGCGCAGATCGAAGTCACGTCCCTCGAGTCCAACATTACGCGGCGCTCGCGGACCAATTCGCAGGGGAAGTACACGATCCTGTTTCCCGATGGCGGTGGTCAGTACCGCGTGACCGCCCGGGCGCTCGGCCTCGCACCGCAGGTGAAGGGTGTTCAGCGCAACGCCGATGAGGATCGCCTGGTCGTGGATTTCGCCCTCACGACGAACCCAACGGTGCTGAGCGCCGTCACGGTCCAGGCGCGTCAGGATGTGCCACGCGACAACGACCGGCCGGCGCCGGGCGGGCAGGAACGCACCGTCAACACCGACCAGGCAGCGCGCCTGGCGATCGACGCCGGCGACCTGACGCAACTCGCCTTGCTCTCGCCGGGCCTGGTCGCGATCGGCGGCTCCGATTCGACGGGCGCCGCGTTTTCGGTGGCAGGGCTCGCACCAGATGCCAACAACATCACGCTGGATGGGATGTCGTTCGGGTCGTCGACGGTCCCGCAGGAAGCGGTGCGCAGCACCCGCGTGCAGACCTCCAACTTCGACGTGTCGCGCGGGCAGTTCTCGGGTGGCCTGATCTCCTCCACGTCGCGCGGCGGGTCGAACAACGCGCAGGGCAACTTCACGTATTCGCTGCGTGATCGCGACCTGGCGGTTGAAGGCGAAGATCCGGGCCCGGCCGCGCAGGGGTACACGCAGAACCAGTTCTCGGGTGGCTTCGGCGGACCGATCGTCAAGGACAAACTCTTCTTCTTCGGCGCGCTGCAGCTCCGCCGCCGCAACGACGTCGTCTCCTCGCTGGCGAACTCCGATGCGCTCACGCTCGAGCGCTTTGGCGTGAGCGCGGACTCGGTCTCGCGCTTCACGCAGTTGCTCACCGGCGTTGGTGTCCAGCCGTTCAGCGTGCTGGCCGACGATCGCCTGTCGGACAATTACTCGGGGCTTCTTCGCTTCGACTACCTCACGGAGGGCGGCCATTCCATCACGTTGCGTGGTGACTGGCGCCTGAGCGACACGGATCCATCACGCATCGGGCCCCTCTCGCTGCCGCAGACCGGTGGCAACAACCACAGCTCGGGGGGCGGCATCATGGCGACCGTGACCTCGAACTTCGCCGGCCGCTTCCTCAACGAGTTCAAGTTCTACGTCTCGCGCGACAAGAACGAAGGCACCCCCTTCATCCAGATCCCGCAGGGACGCGTGCAGGTGCAGTCGCAGTTCGAGGACGACCAGACCGGCATTGCGACGCTCACGTTCGGCGGGAACACGGGGCTGCCGCAGCAGGGTCGCAACACGGGCGTCGAGGCGACGAATGAAGTGTCGTGGGTCTCGGGCGGTCACCGCTTCAAGCTCGGCGGCCTGGTGAGCAGCACGTCGTTTTCGCAGGACGTGACGACGAACCGCTGGGGCACGTACACCTTCAACACGCTCGAGGACTTCGAGCTTGGCCAGCCGGCGAGCTACACGCGCACGTTGACGCCGCGCCAGCGCCTGGGCCAGGGGACGAACATCAACCTGTACCTCGGCGACACGTGGCGCGTGAACCGCGCCGTGCAGCTGACCTATGGGCTTCGCGGCGAAGGTTCGGTGTTCGGCAAGACGCCGCAGTTCAATCCCGACGTGCTCGAGACGTTCGGCTACCGCACCGATGAAGTGCCGACCGACCTCCGCGTGAGCCCGCGCATGGGCTTCACGTGGCAGATCGGCCTGCCGGAGCAGCAGCGCGGTAACGGTGGTGGGCAGGGGGGCGGCCAGGGCGGTGGCCCCGGAGGATTCAACTTTGGTGGACAGCCCAGGCTGACGCTGCGCGGCGGCATCGGCGAGTTCCGTTCGGCGCCGTCGACTAATCTCGTGGCCAGCGCCGCGGGCGCTACCGGACTTCCCAACAACGAATCGCAGCTGATCTGCATCGGGTCGCTCGTGCCACTCCCAAACTGGGGCCAGTTCGCGACGGATCCGGGGAGCATCCCGTCGTCGTGCCTCGATGGTGGCAACCAGTTCGTGCCGACGTCGCGCCCGAACGTCACGGTGTTCGGCGACGACTTCTCGGCGTCGCGCGCGTGGCGGGGGTCGTTAGGCGCGGGGAAGCGCTTCTTCGAGCGCATCAACCTCAACCTCGACGTGGCGTACGCCCGTGGCGTCGCGCAGACGGGGTACCTCGATGCGAACCTCAACCCGCAGTCGCAGTTCGGGCTGGCGGGTGAAGGCAATCGCCCGGTGTTCGTGCCGGCGGCCACCATCGTGCCGCTGACCGGCGCGACCACGGTGCTCGCCTCGCGCAACGATACGGACTACGGCCAGGTGCTCGTGACGCGCTCGGACCAGTCCAGCGAGTCGAAGCAGGCGACCCTCTCGGTGGGCGGTTTCCTCAGTCGCGGGTCGAACTTCAACCTCTCGTACACCTACGCCCGCGCCCGCGATGAGGGCTCAGGCGGCGGTGGTGGTGGCTTCGGCGGGTTTGGTGGTGGTGGCGGTGGCGGTGGTGGCACGAACTTCGGCGGCCCGACGACGAGCGGGAACCCGAACGTGCGCGAGTGGTCGCGGTCGAGCTTCGAGCGTCGCCACGTCTTCACCGCACAGGTCAACTATCCCTTCAGCCTCGGGGTGGAGCTCACGGCCTTCGGTCGCCTGACCTCGGGGTCGCCGTTCACGCCGATGATCAACTCCGACATCAATGGGGACGGATCGCGAAACGACCGTGCCTTTCTGTTCGATCCGTCGAACACGGCGGATCCGGCCGTCGCCGCCGGCATGCAGCGCCTGCTGGACGTGGTGCCCTCGCAGGTCAAGCAGTGCCTGACGACGCAGCTCGGCACCGTGGCGACGCGCAACAGCTGCATCGGCATGTGGCAGCCGTCGCTCGACCTGCAGCTCAACTGGCGTCCGAACCTGATCGGCCTCAACCGTCGGCTCGCCATCTCGTTCATGACGGTGAACTTCCTCGGCGGCCTCGACCAGGCGCTGCACGGGTCCGACAACCTGCGCGGCTGGGGGCAATTCCGCGGCCAGGACAACACGCTCCTCTACGTGCGCGGCTTCGACGCCGGCACGAACAGCTACAAGTACGAAGTGAACGAGCGCTTCGGTGCGACGCGAAACGGCGCGAACGGGATCACGGTACCCTTCCAGATCGGCGTCCAGGCGCGCTATACGCTTGGTCCTGACCGCATGCGCGACATGGTCAACAACATGATCCGCGGTGGCGGTGGACCGGGCGGGCAGGGTGCGCGCCCCGGTTTCGCGGGAGCTCCGGGTGGTGGCGCGGGCCCGAACGCCGGCCCCGGTGGGCCGGGGGGCTTCGGCGGCATGAACTTCAACGCTGCGACCACGGTCATCCAGCTCAAGGATTCGCTCGGCCTCACGGCGGAGCAGGTCGCGAAGCTGCAGCCGATCGCCGACTCGACGGCCAAGCGCAATGCGGCGCTCACGGCCGAGTTCCAGAAGATGATCCGCGACGCCGGCGCGAACCCGGACATGGGCGCGGTGATGGGCCGGATGCAGCCGCGGATCCAGGCGCTCCAGAAGGAGAACGAGGCAACGGCGAAAGAGATCGAAGCCCTGCTGACACCGGAGCAGTGGGCCAAGGTGCCGCCGCGCGTGAAGAACGGGGGCCGGGTCGGGGGGCAGCAGCCGCAGCGGCGATAGTGAATTCATAGTCATCCCGGACCAGCGAGCAACGCGAGCGCCGATCCGGGACCAGCGGCGTGACGACTCTGGGTCCCGGTTCTCGGCTCGCTCGCTCACCGGACCGGGATGACTATGTCTGAGTGTCGTTGAACAACACCCGCGAGCGTGCGAGCTTGAGGCGTACACGCCCCCGACCCTCATTGCTCCGCCCGTTGCTCATCGCCCTCGTCGTCCTGGTCGTGGCCATCGCCGCGTCCGTCGCAGTTGTTTCCCATCGTTTGTCCGCGTCGCCGTTCAAGGGCCCTCCGTCGGATCATTTCGACGGGCGCACGTTCAACAACCTCGAGCCCTTTCCCGACAAGTCCCTCGTCGACGTGTTACGCTGGAAGCTCACGTCCACGACGTCTCCGTGGGCATCGTGGATCGACGAAGCGCCCGGCCCCAGGCCGGTGGCGCGCGTGACGGATGGCTCGATCCGCGTGACGTGGATCAACCACGCGTCGGTGCTCGTGCAGCTCGACGGGATCAACATCATCACCGATCCGATCTACAGCGATCGCGCGTCCCCTTTCTCGTGGATCGGTCCGCGACGGCATCGGGGGCCGGGCATCGCGTTCGACGAACTGCCGCCGATCGACCTCGTGGTGGTGAGCCACAACCACTACGACCATATGGACGTGCCCACGCTGCAGCGGTTGCAGGCGCGCGATGGAGCGCCGGTGTTGGTCGGGCTGGGCAACACGGCGTACCTCGCCGCGCGGGGCGTGACGGGAACACGCGACATGGACTGGTGGGACGAGATCCCGGTGGGTGCCGTGCGCGTGACGGCTGCGCCGTCGCAACATTGGTCGGCGCGCTTTCGCGGCGACCGTCGCCGGACGCTGTGGGCGGCGTACATGATCGAGGGGCCGTCGGGGCGCGTGTACTTCGGCGGTGATACGGGGTACGGGCGCCACTTCGCCCTCACGAAGGAACGCCTCGGGGCTCCCGATATCGCGCTGCTCCCCATCGGCGCCTTCATGCCCGTGTGGTTCATGCGCCCCGCGCACATGTCTCCCGGAGAGGCCGTGCAGGCGAGCCGCGACCTTGGCGCCGCCATGACGATGCCCATGCACTACGGCACCTGGCAGTTGGGCGACGATGGTGATGCCGAACCCGAGGCCGAGCTTCGCGAGGCGCTGGCGAGCGACGGGGCGCAGCAGCAGGTGTGGCGCGTGGCACGCCACGGGCACGTGGAGATCCTCACGTCATCGCGCGTGGGCGCACGATAACGACACTGGGCACGCTGCTTTCGCAGGTGCGACGACCTGGGAACGGCACTGGGCACGCTGCTTTCGCAGGTGTGACGACCTGGGAATGGCACTGGGCACGCTGCTTTCGCAGGTGCGACGGCGGTGATTCAGGTGTTCGTGCGGCGATGCACCGTCATCGGCGCACCACCGCGCGGCCGGAGCGTGATCGTCGCGTGCGGAGTGACCGTGGTGCCGGGGCGCACGTCGAAGTGCCACTGCCGCGCGATCGTGGCCAGCACAAGGATCCCCTCCATCCACGCGAAGTGCTCGCCAATGCACATGCGCGCCCCGCCCCCGAAGGGGAAGTACGCAAACTTGGGTCGGTCCACAGCGAGCTCGGGGCGCCATCGCTCCGGATCGAAGCGGTCCGGGTCTGGCCACCAGCGGGGGTCCCGCTGGATCACCCATTGCGACGTGACGACGAGGGCGTTGGCGGGGATGCGATGCGTCCCGAGGGTGAAGTCGCCTAACGCGCGACGCGCGACCGTCCACGCCGGTGGGTACAGGCGCATCGATTCGCTCAGCACCATTCGCGTGTACGGCAGGCGCGGCAGGTGTTCGGCGGTGAGCGGCCCATCGCCACCCGCGCGCGCTTCCGCCGCCATGCGGTCGGCTACCTCTGGATGCGCCGCAAGGAGGACCCACGACCAGGTAAGGGCGTTGGCCGTCGTCTCGTGCCCGGCGAGGAAAAACGTCAGGACCTCGTCGCGCACTTCGTCGTCGGTCATGCCGCCTCCGTCGCCTTCCACGTCGCGTGCGCGGAGGAGGAGGGAGAGCAAATCGGGGCGGTCCTCCCCGCTCGCGCGGCGCTCGGCGATGAGCCGGTTCACCGTGTCCTGCACGCGATGCGCGCCCTGCCAGAAGCGCCGCGACGACGGAATCGGCAACCGGAGCACGAGGTCGCCGAACGGCATGTAGAACGTGCGCATGAAGGTGCCGAAGGTGGCCTCGAGCGCGGCTCCGATCTCCTCGGACTCGTGGCCGACGTCGGCGCCGAACAGCGTCTGGCTCGCGATGGAGAGCGCCACCGCGGACATCTCCTTGTGCATGTCCACCGGCGCGCCGTCGCGCCAGGTCGCCGTCCGCCGTGCCGCGACCTCGACCATCGTGTCGGCGTACTGCGCCACGTGCTGGCGGTGGAACTCCGGCTGGATCATGCGCCGGTGGCGCAGGTGATGTTCCCCTTCACTCGTCAGCAGCCCATCGCCCAGCAGCAGGCGCGCGCGCTCGAGGGCGCGCCCCTTCTTGAAGTTGCGCTGATTGCCGACGAGGACCTCGCGCACCAGGTCGGGATGGCTGACGAGGTAGATGTGCTCCCGCCCCATGCGCACGTGCACCACGTCGCCGTGCTCGCGGGCGAGTCGCGTGAAGTGCTCGAGCGGGTTGCGCACGAGTCGCAGTACCAGCTCGCCGGGATACTTCGGCCGGATGAGCGGCACCGGAGTCGCGGCGGACCCTGAGTCGTGCAGCGTAGCCATGCGCGAATGATAAGCGTGCCGGGGCGACGCACATGGCCCGGGACGCGGTGTCACGTCACGCCCATGGCGTCATGATTACGCGAGCGAACAATGGCGGGTACGGGGCCAACTCGATCTTGAGCGCTGCCTGCGCCCCCGACGAGTCTACCAGTCGTTCGGGTGCGCCCGAGCGCGGGCGTTGCTTGTTGGGATCCATGGTCGCAGCCACGACCGCAGCGCCGAAGTTCGGGGTCGCCGCGTCGTCCAGCACGCCGATGAAGTATTCCGCGAGGAGGTTGAGCTTCGCGGCACTGAACATCGGCTCCTGCTCGGCCTGCGTGTAGACCCGCTGGCCGTCCAGGGAATGCGGAAGCCACGGCGCCGCGAATGCTGCCAACGGCTGGAACGCCGCGAGTGCAGCGGCGGGGTCACCCTGCGGAGGCACGCGCCACCAGTCGAGGACATGCCACCAGGTCCATCCGCGCACCCGGGGAATCTTCAGTTGCGTGGCGATGTAGTGCATGCCGTCGAGTTGCCCGCCGAACACGCATCCGTCGAACGACAGGCCATCAATGGGTGGAGCCACCGGCTTGAAGCGATCGGCAAACTGCGTCCCCGTGAGTTGCGCACCGCCGACCATGACGGCGTCGAACACCGCGTGCGAGAAGATGACCAGTTCCCCGATGCTGCTGCACGCACCGAGTTCACGCTCGACGTCGTCCCAGGACGAAACCACGACGACGGCACTCGTCGGCCAGCCGTAGACCTGCGAGAAGTATGCATATGCCCGCTCGAGCGAGAGGGCGTCGTCGGCGACCAGGGCGAGCTTCGCCTTCGCGCTCTTCTGCGTGCCGAGGGGTGCCTGCGTGAGCACCTGCCCGCTGCGCCCCAGCGATGCCTCGGTCAGCGGGGACGCAGGCGTCGCAGGAACGTTGAGGGCGCGCTGGCCCGTGGGCGAGGGAAGGCTCACGGGACCGCAGCAGCGGGAGGCGGCGCGAACACCTGCGCGTAGAGCGCAGCCATGTTGGCATCGCCCGCCGTGATGATCTTCTGCGCGAGCGCCTCGCGCTGGTTTGCCAACTGCTTCTCGCGGATCGCCTCGACCTGCAGGTCCCGTGAGTACTCATCGAGCGCATCGCTCTGGCCGAGGAGTGCCTCGACAACCACGCTATCGGTGGCCATCACCACCTCGCGCTCCTTGAGCAATACCCCATCGACGCGATGCGTGTCGGCCGGATCCTGCGCGAGGGGCCCGCGCTTGAAGCGATAGTAAAGCCGACCGTCGGCAGTTGGTGCCGCGTAGTTGCACTGCTTGTCGGGCTTTGCTTCCTGCACCGTGGCCACGGTGCCACAGGGATTGAGCGAAACCTGCTCGAGCACCGTCACGGGGACGCTATTGATGTCGAACGCCGTGGCGATGGTCCGCAGCAGGTTCTGGCACATCGGCTCCACGAACGCCGGATCCAGCACCTCGGCGACGAGCTTTCGCATGCCCGACACCGGCTCTTCCCGCCAGCTGCCCTGGTTGCCATTGCTGAAGGCGATGCGCACTTCCTTGAGGTGTGTGCGCGTGAGGTACACCTGGTTGAGCTCGCGAAACGTGAAGTTGAGCACGCGTCGCACGTTGATGTTGCTGATCGTACGCTCGACCACCTCCTCGTCCTCGGTGGACTCCGACCGCTCCGAGTTGGACGTCACGGTGTTCTCGCGCTGGGCCGAAGATTCAGCCGAGTGTTCGCTCACCGATTCATCGACCGCCTTCGCGAACTCCTCGGTGCCTGACGAATACTCGCCACCACCGCCCCCGGACACCGACGCCGACCCGAAGCCGAAGGAGCCCTTCACCTCGGCCTCGGCGTGCCAGTTCTCCGTCTTGGCCTGGGTCGCCGTGTCCGTCGTCTCCGTCATCACCGTGTCGGCGAAACGCTCGCTGGCACTTTCCGTGTAGGAGTCGATGATGGAGGACGCCAGCGCGATCGACTCGGACGTCGCGCGCCAGGTCCGCGTGCTGATGGTCGTCGTCTCGCCGGGGAGCAGCGTGAACGTCTTGACGGTGCGACCGAGTCCATAGTCGCCGAGGAAGGACGAGATGCCGATGACCTGGACGATGAAGAAGAGCGGCTGCGCGGGCTCGCTGACGTCGATCGGCACGGTCGTCGTGCCGCCTCCCCACGTGGACCCTGGCAGGTGGAGGATGCCATCATTGCTCTGGAGGATCGCGTCATGGAAGTCGAGCGTCGCGTCGTCGGCATCGTCCTTCGGCTTGCCGCCCCCTCCCTTGGGCGAGTCATCCAGCGGCCCCGGATCATTGGTGTTGGGATCGGTGTTCCCGGTGTCGGGGTCGTAGTTGTAGGTCTTGGCTGCCGTTCCGCCGCGCGTGGCCCAGGTGCGCAGCGATCCTTGCTGCACGAGCGCATCGTGGGCACTGCGCGTGATGTGGGCCTGGGCGAGGCTCAACCCCTTCTTCCCGCCGCCACGCGGGACCTTCGCGCGACGCGCGAACCACTCGGTGGTGAGCCGCTCCGGAGACCGGATCTCCCACGCCCCGGCCCCGACCGCCACCATACCTAACGCCTCGGCCCACGGCGTCCCAAGCTCGCTGGCCGTCGGCAGCCACCACGACTCGGGTGTGTCCTCGATCTGCAGCACCCGACGGCCCGTGTATTGGCCCGGTTGCGGGAGATACTGATTGATGACGGCGCCGGGACCCGTTGACCCGACGAACTCGACCACATCCTGCTTCCCCATGACCCCCTCCGCCCAGTGGATTCGACGCGACCTCTCGCCATGACCCATTCAAAGTTCGGGCCGCGGCGCGTGCAGGGAGGTCAGCAGCTCAACGTTTCACGTTCAGGGGGGGTTCGGCGCGTGGAACTCGCCCGTGGTCTCCTCGTGCAGGTCGTCGAACGCGGCCGGTTGTCGCTTGAAGACGCGGAAGAGCCACACGAGTGAGGGCGCGAGCACGAGGGCGCCGAGGGCGAGCGCCACGAGGATGAGCTCGAGCACCGCGTCGGGGGCCGCGGCCGCGACGAAGGTCACGTCGGGAGGAAGGATCCACGGATACGTGGAGAAGGCCCATCCCCACACGAAGCACGACACGTGCGCGGCGGCGAACACCCGAGCCACGCGGTACGAGCGCCGCATCAGGGCGAGGATCGCGAACACCACGAACGCCCCCGTCGCGAGATGAAGCAGGAACGAGACGTCGAACGTCCCCATGGTCCGTCGCACGTTCGGGGCATACGTGCCGGAGAGCGCGAGTGCCCCGAACGCCGCCACGAACACGACCCCTGCCGCCCCGAACGCGCGACGCCGGAAGTCATCCTGCAGCTGAACGTCCTCCCCCGCCTCGTAGGTGAGGTACACGGCTGCCAGGAACGCACACAGGGCCAGCGTCAGGACACCGAGGGTGAGGACGAAGGGATTGGCCCACGGCGCGATGAAGCGCGCGGCGAACGAGACACCCTCGAGGTGCGACGCGCGGGCAACGGCGCCCGAGGCGATGGCTCCGACACAGATGCCGAGGAGCGCTGGCGTGAGGACGCTGGAGATGGAGAACACCAGGCCCCAGCGACGCTGGACGTCATCGTGGTGCGCGTCGTACGTGCGGAAGGTGAACGCCGAGCCCCGCAGGACGACGCCGATGAGCATCAGGGTGAGCGGAATGTGCAGCTCAACGCTGATGATGGCGAACACCGACGGGAAGCAGGAAAAGAGGAGGACCACCACGAGGATGAGCCAGACGTGGTTCACCTCCCACACCGGCCCGATCGAGTCGGCGATCAGTGCGCGCTGCCGCGCACGTCGCGGACCGCTGGCCAGGAGGTCCCAGACACCACCCCCGAAGTCGGCGCCACCTAGCAGCAAGTAGCCGTTGATGGCCACCGCCATGACCAGGGCGATGATCGTCGGCAGGATCGAGGTGTCGGCGTTCATCCCGAACCGGGGCTGGTCAGCTTCGGCGCGTGTCGCATCTGGCGCATCAACAGGTACAACACCATCACACCGAGGAAGACGTAGAGCGCGGTGAAGAACAGGAACGGTACGATGAGGCCCGGCATCGGTGTGACGGCGTCGCGCGTGCGCAGGACGCCCTGGATGATCCACGGCTGGCGCCCGACCTCAGTGACGATCCACCCCGCTTCGGTGGCGATGAAGCCGGCGGGGATGGCCGCCACGAGCGCGCGCAGGAGCCAGGGATGGTGCACGAAGTCGGCGCGTCGCCAGCGGAGCCAGGCTGCCCAGAGGCTGATGGCGGCAAGGAACACCCCGAGCCCCACCATCACCTGAAAGGCCACGTGCACGATTGCGACAGGAGGCCAGTCTTCCTCCGGGATTCGATCGAGACCCTGGACCTCGGCGTCGAAATCGCCGAACGCGAGGAAGGAGAGTCCGCCGGGGATCGAGATCGCGAACCGCGTGGTGCGTGTTGCTTCATCCGGCCATCCGCCAATGTGCAACGGCGCGCGCGACTGCGTCGTGAAGTGTCCCTCCATGGCGGCGAGCTTGGCGGGTTGCGTTCTGGCGACCAGCTTGGCGGAGATGTCGCCGGAGAGCGGTTGCAGCAGGGCCGCAGGGACCGCCATGCGCAGCGCGAGCGACAGGGCGTGACGATGGAAGCGGTTCTTCGGCTGCTTGAGCACGAACCACGCGTGGATGCCCGCGACGGCGAACCCCGTGCCCGCGTACGCGGCAAGCGTCATGTGCAGCGCCTGCGGTCCGAACGCGGGGTTGAGCATCGCCGCGATCGGGTCGATGTCGACGGGGAGTCCGTCGACAACGCGAAAGCCCCTCGGAGCATTCATCCACGCATTGGCAATGACCACGAACACGCCGGAGAGGGCTCCACTGACGGCGACGAGGACGCCGGCCACAAGGTGCGCCCGACGCGAGACGCGCTCCCACCCATACAGGTAGATGCTGAGAAAGATCGCCTCGGTGAAGAAGGCGAACCCCTCGAGGGAGAACGGCATGCCGATGATGGCGCCGGCAAAGTGCATGAAGCCGGGCCAGAGGAGGCCCAGCTCGAACGACAGCACCGTTCCCGACACGGCGCCCACGGCGAACAGGATCGCCGTGCCCTTGGCCCATCGCTTCGCGAGGTCGAGCAGCAGCGGGTCGCCCGTGCGCGTGTAGCGCCACTCGGCGAGCACCATCAGGACCGGCATGCCGATGCCCACCATCGCAAAGATGATGTGGAAGGCGAGGGACATGGCCATCTGCGACCGTGCCGCGAGCAAGTCCGACATGCGATTACTTGCGGTAGTCGAGCGCGGGCTTCGCGCGATCGAGGCGCGTCTGGTACTTGAAGTCGGGCCCGCGGCGCCGGTTGAACTCCTCGCGCGCCTTCACGATGTGCGTGGGATCGCCGAACAGGTCCATCGTGGTGAGCGCCATGGTCTTTGCGGCGATCATCATGCCCTTGGCGCCGATCGAGGTGCCGCCCGCGGCCACGGCCTGCCACGAGTGTGCCGCGGTGCCAGGGACCCACGTGGCCGCACTGAGCTGCACGGTGGGGACGGTCCAGCTCACGTCGCCGACGTCGGTGGATGCCGGGTCGACGGCGAAGGTGCTCCACGGGATGACCGTGGCCTCGCTGCCTAACGGGAGCAGGTCCCCGGTCATCGACGCGCGAAGACGATCGGCGAACGCCTTCTCCTCGGCGGTATACGTCATGCCGCCGACCCGCGTGAGGTTCCGGCCCTGCAGGCCGGTGAGATACTCGTTGGGCAGCACGTTGTAGACCGCGCCGATCGTCTCGAAGTCCACCGTCGTCCCGGTGCCCATCGCCGCCCCCCGCGCGGCGGCGATGATGCGTTCCCAGATCCCGTCGAGCACGCGCATGTCCGACTGTCGTGCGTAGAGGAACACCTCGGCGAAGTCGGGCACCACGTTAGGTGCCCGGCCGCCGGCCGTGATCACGTAGTGCATGCGCGTGTCCTGCGGAACGTGCTCGCGCATCAGGTTGACCATGTGCGTCATGGCCTCGACGCCGTCGAGCCCCGAGCGTCCGCGCTCGGGAGCGCCCGCCGCGTGGGCCGACACGCCGCGGAAGCGGAACTTCGCGCTGATGTTGGCGAGGGTGCTGTTGGCGTCCGCCTGGTTGCGATCGCCGGGGTGCCACGCGACGACGGCGTCCACGTCGTTGAACAGCCCGGCACGCACCATGTAGACCTTTCCCGATCCCCCTTCCTCCGCCGGCGTGCCGTAGTAGCGCAGCGTCCCCTTGACGTTGTTGGCCTGCATCCACTCCTTCACCGAAAGGGCGGCGGCGGCCGACGCCGTGCCGAACAGATGATGCCCGCAACCGTGCCCCGGCCCCCCCTCGAAGATCGGCTTGCGGTCGGGGACGGCAGCCTGCGACAGGCCCGGGAGCGCGTCGAACTCGCCGAGGATCGCGATCACGGGCTTGCCCGAGCCGTACGTTGCGACGAATGCGGTGGGAATGTCGGCCACGCCAGCCTGGATCGAGAAGCCGCCCGCGGTGAGCTCCTTCTGGAGAAGCGCGCTCGACCGCACTTCCTGGTAGCCGACCTCGGCGAACTCCCAGATCTGGTGGGCCACGTTGGCGTAGTGCTCCTTGCGAGCGTCGAGCGCTCGAAGGACGGCGTCGGCACCGCCGGTCTGGGCCGCGAGACCGGCGGGGATGCCGCCGAGCACGAGGACGAGCGAGGCAAGACGGAGGGGGCGGGGCATGGGGCGCTCAGGTCAGGGAGGCGGGGAGCCGCTTGCCTCGTACGTTCGCCTGCTCCGGGCCGTGGCGCGAGGGCCCGCGGCCTCCGGACCGTGGTCCGGCGATCCCGTTAGGCGCGCCCGCGCCGGCCCACCTCTTGAGGGCACGTGGCCCCTGGAGTGAGCTTTCAGGACTGCACCCCATGCCATGACTCCTGCCGCTCTCCGCCTGCTGTGCGCCGCACCCCTGGCCGCGCTGTTCCTCACCTTCCCGGCCATGGCGCAGGACCGCCCCGTGGCCCGGACGGTGCAGCCGCGCACCCCGCCCATGCCAAAGCTCCCGACGTGGTCGGAGCAGATCCGCATTCGCGAGGGCTGGCTCGAGCAACGTCACGCGATGCTGCAGGACATGATGCGCCGCCATGACATCCAGATGTGGATCGTGGTGAACGAGGAGTTCCACGACGACCCGCTCACCCAATACATCGCGCCGCCGCGTCCATACACGGGCAATCGCGACTTCTTCATCTTCGTCGACACCGGTGGGCCGACGCTCAAGAAGGTTGCCGTCACCGGATATTCCGAGGACAACCTCAAGCGCTTCTTCGAGGCGCCGGAGGAACCGCGCCCGATCAACATCGTGCTTCCCGACCTGTACGATCGCTACCGACCAAAGCGGATCGGGATGGGGTATGGGGGGCGCCGCGGGGTGACGCGCTCACTCACGCGCGACACCTACGTCGACCTCGTGAACCTGCTCGGGCCCGAAGGGCAGCAGCGCGTGGTCAGCGCGGCGGACCTGATCGAGGAGTACCTCGACACGCGCATCCCCGCCGAACAGCCGCACTATACGAAGGCGGTGGAACTCACCGAGGTGCTCGCGCGCCGCGCGCTGTCGAACGAAGTGATCGTGCCGGGCAAGACCCGTGTGGGTGACGTGCGCCGCTGGTTGTACGACGCCATGTGGGCGGCGGGTGTTCGCACCTGGTTCCAGCCCGACCTGCGCGTGCAGCGTCCGGGGATGGGAAAGGCGACGTCGCGCGGGTTTCTCGCGGTCGCGGCCGAGAGCACGACCATCCATCGCGGCGACGTGGTGCACCTCGACTTCGGCATCTCGGTGATGGGATTCGACACCGACTGGCAGAAGATGGCCTACGTGCTCAAGCCCGGTGAACGCGACGTGCCCGCCGGCCTCAAGGCGGCGATGCAGAACACGAACACGCTGCAGGACGTGGTGATGAAGACCTACTCGCGTCCCGGGGCGCTCGTCTCGGACGTGTACGATTCGACGATGGCGGAGATGAAGCGTCGGGGGATCACGGCGCAGATCTATTCGCACCCCATCGGCAACCAGGGCCACGGTCTCGGGGCGGCGATCGACTTCCGGTCGGCGCAGCGCCCGGAACTCGGCGCGCAGGGCAAGCGCCTGCGGAAGGGCTCCTACATCTCGATCGAGCTGAACACGCGCACGCCAGTCGCGGAGTGGGACGGGCAGGAAGTGTTCGTGATGATGGAGGACGACGCGGTGCTCGGCGATGACGGGTGGACGTTCTTCCGGCCGCGCCAGGAGCGCTGGTACCTCATTCGTTAGGCGCCGCCATGTCGCTGCTGCGAAAGCAGGAGCCCGGCGTCGTGGCCGCACCGGCTGGAGCAGAACGACACTGGGCCCCTGCCCTCGCAGGGGCGACGACGTCGAGTGTTAGGCGGGGCTCACGCGGCGGGTCACGACTCCGTGCCCTCATGCCCGTGTCGTGATGCGACGTGGCGCCCGCGTAATGACTGACCCGTCGCGGCGTGTTGGGCCTCACCAACAATCAAGTCCGCAGTATCTCCGCGTCGATATGGGAGGCAGGCCCGACCACAGGGCTCTCCTCCCGACCTCGACTGGAGTACCTGCACGTGAAAGCGTCATTCGTTCCTGCGGCCCTGCTCGTCGCAGTCGCTCCCATCGTTGCCGCAGCCCAACCGTCCAATCCCCGTGCGGACACCGCCGCGAGTCGTGCCGCGCCGGCGGTGGAACGTGAGATGGGTCTTCGTCCCGCACTCGCCGCACATGGCCTGACGGTGAGCCCAGGTCTCACCAACGACGTCTCCAGCATTGCAGCGGGCGGCGTGCGAAGCGGCAGTGCGGCGCGCGCCCTCTTCACGGGCATCTTCGAAGCAGACCTCGGCGCTCTCACCGGGTGGAAGGGCGCGTCGCTCCTCGTCGGGTATGCCGCGCAGCGCGGGGACAACGGGTCGGAACTCGCCGGCGACGTCCAGGCCTTTTCGAACATCGACGCGACTCGCTTTGCACACCTCTACGAAGCGTGGTTCCAGCAGTCCTTCGGCGAGTTTGCACGCGTGAAGATCGGCCGTGTCGACGCCAACACCGAGTTTGCCGTGGTCGACGGCGCCGCGAACTTCATCAACGCGCCGGCCGGCTTCAGCCCCACCATCACGGGACTTCCGACGTATCCGGATCCCGTCCCCAGCGTCAATCTCTTCCTGCGTCCGGTGAGCTGGCTCGAACTCGCCGCCGGCTACTTCAAGGGCACGTTCGATGACATCGCGTCGATCGATGGCGTGGTGAAGGACAGGTTCATGATCGCGCAGCGACGGTGAGCTGGCAGGGCGGCTACGCCCAGGCCGGCCACTGGCAGCATAGCGGTCTTGCCGTGCGTTTCGATGGCGGGTTGGAGTCGAAGCCCGGCGACTGGTATGCGGCGCTCGAGCAGCGCGTGAGTGGCAAGGCCGAGGAAGAAGGGGTGGTGGCGTCGGGCGTCCGGGTGTTCGGGAAGTACGGCCGCGCCCCGGGTTCCGTGGCAACCTTCCAGCAGCATGTCATGGCTGGCGTCGTGCTCGACGGCGGCCTGCGTCGCGGCTCCGAGGATGCGGCCGGACTGGCCGTGTCGCATGTGGCCCTCAGCAACGACCCGGCGTCGGGCTTTGCGACGAACGAGACGACGTTCGAAGCCTTCTATCGACTCCCGGTGCTCGGGTCGGTGGCGCTGCGTCCCGACGTGCAGTACATCGTGCACCCGTCGGGGAGCACGGGGGTGCGAAACGCGCTCGTGGCCACGCTGCGCCTCGACGTGTCGTATTGAGCGAGCGTACGGGCGTGCGGGCGTTCGAGCGGTGTATCCTCATGGCCCCTGCCACGTAGATTGCGGTGCAGGGGCCGTCGCGCGTGCGGAGGTTCCTTCCTCCAACGCCACGACGGTGCCCATGATTACCCGAACCCGTGCGCGCGCAGTGGGTCGTGCGCTGTCCTGTGTTGGCATGGCGGCGTGCATCGCCGGTGCGGCGCAGGCACAGGCTCCGGTGGCCATCACCAATGCGTCCATCGTCGACGTGGAATCGGGCCGCGTGATCGCAGGCCAGACGCTGCTGATCCAGGGGAACCGCATTCGACAGGTTGGCTCCACCGGCCGGCTGCAGGTGCCGGCCGGGGCGACCACGATCGACGGCACGGGACGCTTCGTGATCCCCGGACTGTGGGACATGCACGTGCATGCCACGGGATTCGGCATCGACCGGCTGTTCCTCCCCGTGCTCGTCGCCCATGGGGTGACCGGCGTGCGTGACATGTTCGGGCGGATGGCGTGGTACGACTCGTCGCGCGCGTTCGCGCGACGCGGGGAGTTCCTGATGCCGCGCCTGTTCGGCGCCGGCCATATCCTCGACGGCAAGCCCGAGATCTGGCCGGGATCCGTGGGCGTGCGCGACGCGACGGAGGCGACGCGCGCGGTGGATTCCCTCGCGATGGCCGGGGCGGGATTCATCAAGGTCTACTCGCGCCTGACGCCGGACGCGTTCCGCGCGGCGATGGCTGCGGCGAAGGCGAAGCGGCTCGATGCGGGCGGGCACGTGCCCTCGCTCGTGGCGGTGGACGAGGCGCTGCAGCTCAACATGAAGACCATCGAGCACCTGCAGATGTTCACCACGGCGTGCTCGTCGCGTGAGGAATCGCTTCGTGGCGACCTCGCCGCCGCGGTCGCGTCGCCCAGGGGGTGGGATTCCGCGGCCGTGCTCCAGCGTGGCCAGCTGGGCGTTCTGGTCGAGACGTTCGACCGCGCTCGCTGCCAGGCGCTGGCGTCGCGGGTGGCGAAGAGCAACACGTGGATGGTGCCCACGATCGTGGTCCTGCGCTCGACGTCGTTCCTCGACGACACGACACTCCGGGCCGATCCGCGTGTGCGCTACATCCCGAAGTTCTTCAGCGCGTCGTGGGACCCCCGCACGGACTTCCGTTTCCGTGCCGTCACGCCCGAAGGCTGGGCGACGCGGAAGCGTGTCTACCAACGCCAGCTCGAGATCGTGCGTGTGCTGCACGACGCAGGGGCGAAGTTCCTCGCCGGAACGGACCTCTCCAACCCGTGGATCTTCCCGGGTTCCTCGCTGCACGACGAGCTCGCGCACTTCGTCGCGAACGGCTTCACGCCCCTCGAGGCCCTGCAATCCGCGACGCTCAATCCGGCGCGCTTCCTTGGCGCGACCGATTCGCTCGGCACGGTGCGTTCGGGCAAGGTCGCTGATCTTGTCCTCCTCGATGGCAATCCGCTGGCGGACATCCGGAACGTATCGCGCGTGCATGCCGTCATCCTCAACGGACAACCCCTCGACCGGGCGACGCTGGACGCGATGCTGAAGACGGCGGAGTCCCTCGCCAATCCGGCGCCGGCACGCTAACTGCCGAAAGCTGGCGCCCGACGACGCGGAGACTCGTCGCCGATGCCATCGGCATGGGGGCACGCGACACCTCTGGCGGTGACGCCGGGTCCTTCCGAGATTGGGCGCGCACCGGGGGCGACGCGGCCGCCGGGCTCCCCCCCCTCGACAGGTCACGCGATGAAGAAACTGCTCACGGAGTTCATCGGGACGTTCTTCCTGGTCCTCACGATCGGGCTCACGGTCACCCAGGGATCGCAGTTCGCGCCGCTGGCCATCGGTGCCTCGCTCATGATCATGGTGTACATGGGCGGACACGTCTCCGGCGGGCACTATAACCCCGCTGTCTCCCTCGCGCTCCTGATGCAGGGCGCGATGCCTCGCGCGAACTTCGGACCCTATGTCCTGAGCCAGGTGCTGGGCGCCCTTGCCGCCTCGATCATCGTCTTCGTCGTCACCGGCAAGACGTTCGGGCCTGCGCCGGCAGCAGATGCCACGGTCGTGAGTGCCCTGCTGGTGGAAGCGCTGTACACCTTTGCGCTCGCCCTTGTAGTGCTGAACTCCGCGGTGGCGAAGAAGACGCAGGGGAACTCGTTCTACGGACTCGCGATCGGCTTCACGGTCGTCGTCGCGGCCTTTGCGGGGGGCGGCATCTCCGGTGGCGCGTTCAACCCGGCCGTCGGCATCGGGCCCACGATCATCAATGCAACGATGGGCAGCGGCTCCTGGGGCGCGCTATGGCTCTACATCGTCGGCCCACTGGTCGGCGGCGCACTCGCCGCGTCGGTGTTCGGCATCCAGGAGGAGGGCGCCTGATCGTCGACGGATCAAGAGTCGTCGCTCTGGCGTTCGCCGGAGCGACGTGCAGGCGACTCAGGGGGATCCGGGGATCCGTTCGTAGGTGGCGAAGGAGACAGCCGTCGTGTGCCCCGCGCCGTCATCGCGCATGTACATGACCGCGATGGTGTTCCCATCGGGCGAGAGGACGTTGGTGAGGAGTTGCGTGACGCGTCCATCCTTCTTGTTCACGATCTCGTTGATGCGATCGGTCACGCGGCGCACCGCGGCGTGGGTCTGCCCGGCGTTTCCCGTCACCGGCATGTCGTTGCCATCGAACTCGGTGACATACCACCACCGCGACGCTTCCCCGCGCGCGTTCACCGACTCGATCGTCACCCTCATGCCCGTGGCGCCGTGGGGCTCATAGGTCATGATGTTGCTGCTCGGCGCCGCGGCGTCGGACTTGAGCTTCCATCGGCCAAAGCGCGGATTGCCAGCCTGCGCGTGGAGCAGGACGGGCACGGCCAGCAGGAAGGCGGCACGGAACATCAGCGAAGTCGTCATGGCATCTCGTGCGTGGGGGAGGCGGCGAACCGGCCGCCCGTTCAGCGGGCGAGCCAACCCAGGCTGAACGGGATGCGAATTTCAGGTGGCGTCGGGTTATACGGGTTGCCCCCCGTTGACCGGCCGCCGCGCTGGATGGCGAAGATCGTCGACACGACGATCGCCGAGCCGAGGGCCACTCCGGTCCACGTCGAGCGCTTGCGGTCGAGACGACGCTGCTTGACGCCCTGCACCTCCGTCCGAAGCAGGCGCAAGTCCTGGTTGATCGTCAGGGGACGCGCATTGGCATCGAACATGTCATGCTCGACGGTCAGCGTGAGCGTGTCAGCACCGAGCTTCGCGACTTTCCCCGTCACGTTGAACCCCGAGAGCACCCGGGCTTCCTCGGCGGAACCGCGCCTGACGCGATCCACCGCGACCGCCGAGAGGTCGAGGCGAACCGATTCCCCTTCGCGAACGTCAGCGACGGCAACGGGCTGGTAGCGATAGCAACCGGTGGCGAACACGGCGGAGCACGTCAGCCACAGGAGGGCACGCGCGGCCGACGAGGGTTGAAGACGTGCTGCACGGCGCTGACGGATATCGATCATGCGGGCATCGCGGCTATTGGAGTGGCGGGCGGAGACTCCTGAAGTGTGCGCCCGGCCGCCCGTCGAGGGAAGCGCGACGGGACCGGTGACACGACCGAGAGACACCGACGCCAGCCCCGCACCCCACCTGGTCACCTTCCAGCCCCGGGCACGGGGAGGGGTTGTCAGAGGCGTGGCGTGAGCTCGGCGACCGTCTGGGCGGATGTGAGCACGGGAACGACCTCGAACTCGGCGAGGTCGCTCCATTGGGCGATCCACGCCTCGAGCAGGGCCCGGTCTTCGCACTCCATCACCTGGTAGCAGTGGCGATGGTCAAGCGTGACCCAGCTGGAGACATACGCCAGGCCGTCGGGTGCGAGGCGTCCGCGATCGCGGAAGCGGCGATACACGGGGAGCGGGTCCCCGTCGCGGAAGTGCTCGATGATCATGTACAACATGTGCGCCCCGTTCGGGTCATGGCGGGCTATAGCTCAACGCTCCGTGGCCAGGCGGCGCGCCAG
>JACMLI010000119.1 GCA_014379705.1 Gemmatimonadaceae bacterium | reverse complement strand
GGGCGCGACGGGGACGGTGCGCGGGCGGGTGACCGATGGTGCCAGCGGGCGCGGTGTGTCCGACGCGCAGGTGACCGTCACCGGCACGCGCGTTGGTGCGATGACAAACGCCAATGGCGAGTACAGCCTTGCCCAGGTCCCGGTGGGGACGCGCTCGATCTCCGTGCGACGGCTCGGCTTCGGACCGGCTGCGCAGGACGTATCCGTTTCGGCGGGAGGTACCGCGACCGCTGACTTTGCGCTCAACCAGAGCGCCGTGAACCTGAGCGAAGTGGTCGTGACCGGCTCGGGCACCCCTACCGAACGGCGCAAGCTCGGCACGAGCGTCGCCGCCGTCGACTCGTCGGTCATCAGCCGAGCACAGGCGGTGACTGTTGATCAAGCGCTACAAGGCAAGTTGCCCGGTGCGCAGATCACGCAGAACTCTGGAAGCCCGGGGGGCGGAGGGATCTCCGTGCGCCTGCGCGGCGTGAACTCGTTCATCTCGGGGTCCGATCCGCTCTACATCGTCGACGGCGTCATCATCGATAACGGCTCGGGGCAGATGGCCGACCTGGGCGGCCGGTCGAACCCGCAGAATCGCCTGGCCGACCTCAACCCCTCCGACATCGAGCGCATCGAGGTGATCCGCGGCGCGGCGGCCGCGGCGCTGTATGGCTCGCGCGCCAACAACGGCGTGGTGCAGATCTTCACCAAGCGCGGGACTTTGGGGCGTGCGCGGTTCACGTTCTTCTCGCGCTACGGGCAGAGTGAGCTGCGCGAAAAGCAGCCCTTCAACCTGTATCCCTTCGACGCGGCTGGCCTGGCCATCGCTCGCTTTGACTACCAGGACGACATCTTCCGCACGGCGAAGCAGCACGAGCAGAACCTCACGGTCGAAGGTGGCAACGACGTGACCCGCTACTTCATCAGCGGCAACGTGTCCGACGAAGACGGCATCCTCAAGTCGACGGCGTCGCAGCGCACCGGAGCGCGCGTGAACCTGCAGCAGCAGCTCTCGTCGCGACTCATTGGCAACCTCACCGCCAACTACGTCACGACGAAGAACCAGATGCAGGCGTTTGGCGAGAACAACGACTACGGCATCATGGGGTCGCTCTTCTTCGCACCGACGCAGACCAACTTCTACCCCGTCAATGGCATCTATCCGCTGCCGCCATCGCTGGGCACCAACCCGATCCTCGCGATCGACAAGATTCGCCACCCGCAAGTGATCGAGCGCTTCATCGGGTCGAACAAGCTGACGTGGACGCCGATGACGCGGTTGCTCCTCGACTACACGATCGGCATCGACAACACGGGCTTCGAACAGCGGCAGTTCATCCCGCGCAATGCGGTGCTCGGCACGGCGCCCAACTCCACGGGTCGCTCGCAGTCGATCTTCCAGAACAACCGCGTCGTGAACCAGGACGGCGTGGCCACGTTCACCTGGCCGCAAGTCGCCGGCCTCGAGATGCGCAGCACGGGGGGTTTCAATTACACGGCGCAGCGGGTGCGCACGACGAATGCCATCGCCAACGGCCTGGCGCCGGTCGGTGAGCTGATCAGCGCCGGTTCCGTGTTCAACGCCGCGCAGACCGACGTGCAGCTCCGCACACTCGGTTTCTACGGCCAGCACGAGGTGTCGATCGCCGACAAGCTCTTCCTGAGCGGTGCGGTGCGCTACGACGCGTCGAGCACCTTCGCGCCTGACGAGCGCTGGCAGGTTTTCCCCAAGCTCTCGGCGTCGTACGTGTTGCTCGACAACCAGTCGGGCATGGTGAACAACCTGCGCGTCCGCGGCGCGCTGGGTTGGGCGGGCAGCCAGCCGGGCCTCCTCAACGCGTATTCGCAGTTCGTGAGCTTTGCGCCGGGCGCGTTCGCCGGTCGCCCGGGCTTCGTGAACGACATCACCTTCGGCAACCCGAACCTGCGCAACGAGCGCGCGCGCGAATGGGAGGTCGGCACCGAAGCCGGCGTTCTCAATGGGCGCGTCGGCGCCGAAGTGACCTACTACAATCGCGTGGTGGACGACCTGCTGTTCTTCCGTCCACTGCCGACCAGCACCGGGTTCTCGCGGCAGTTCTTCCCCATCGGCTCGATGTCGAACAAGGGCATCGAGGTGCTGCTCCGCACGACGAACGTGGACATGCCGCGGCTCTCGTGGAACTCGACGTTCACGTTCACAAAGAACAAGAACCTGGTCGAAAGCCTCGACATCCAGGACTTCCAGTCGGCGGGCGGCTACCCGAACCGCATCCGCACGGGTGAACCGGCGGGCGTGTTTTATGGATCGTACGCCGGCCGCAACTGCGTCACGGGTGCGCTGCTCCTGGACTCGCTCGGCCGCTATCGCCGCAGCAACCAGGCGGCCGACATGGGCGCCACGATCGCGGCGCGCCAGGCGCTGTCCGGCGGCAACTGCAACGACTCGCTGAACGCCGTGATTGGTGACCCGAACCCGGACTGGATGGGCTCCCTGCTCAACGAGTTCACGTTCATGCGCAAGCTGCGCGTGCGCGCGCTGCTCGATGGCGTGTTCGGCAACGACGTCATGAACCTCTCCACGCGCGCGCAGAACGCGGGTATCGCGTCGAACTCCAAGGAGTTCGAGCGTGAGCTGCTGCCGTACGGCGACCCGCGCAAGCTGCCCCCGGGCTTCAATGCCCGTACCCAGGGCATCTTCGAGTACTGGGTGGAGGATGGCACGTTCATCAAGCTGCGCGAAGTCTCGGCGAGCTACACGCTCGACATCCCGACGGTCAAGCGCGTCTTCCGCGACGGCATCGAGTTCACGGTGTCGGGTCGCAACCTGTGGGTCTGGACCGACTACAGTGGCTACGACCCCGAACTCAACCTCTTCGGCACGAACGCCGGCGGCATCGGCTCAGTGCAGACGACGGCGGCCGACCGCGGCTTCGACTTCGGCGGCTATCCCATTCCTCGCGTGTGGGCGATTTCCGCACGCATCACCTACTGACCGGCGGATGACGCACATGACACGGATCCGCCGCACGGCAACGTTGCTCGCGGTCGCGCTGACTGCGGGATGCAACCTTGACCTGCAAAACCCGAACTCCCCCACCGAGGGACAGGTCACCACGAGCGTGGATGGCGTGATCGCGCTTGCGACCGGCCTTCAGGGGAGGTTCGCCACGTCGTACTTCAACTACGCGTACATGGCCGGCCTCGTGACCGACGAGTTCGCGGCCACCTCCGCGGCGCTGATCTCGATCAGTGACGCCGAGCAGGGCCTCGTACCGTCCGGCACGGGCATCGCAGAGAACGTCTTCAACTCGGTGTATCGCACGGTGCGCACGGCCGACGACCTGCTCAACGGGTCGGTCGCACTTGCGGACCAGCTGGACCCGGGCACGCGCAGCGGACTCCGCGCCCTCGCCTTCGCGCTCAAGGCCGAGGCGCTCGGTGAAGCGTTGCAGTCGTACCAGAAGATCCCGATCAGGACCTTCGGCATCGTCGCGCCGACCTACGTGACGCGCGCTGAGGCCCTGCCGTACGTACGCGCCCTGCTCGACTCGGCGCAGGCGGAGATCACGACCACGGCGCCGAGCACGTTCTTCAACACCAGCATCCTGACGCCCGGTGTCAGCCTGCCTAACGTGATCCAGCTCTTCCGGGCGCGGTACGCCCGCATGGCGAATGATCACGCGACGGCCCTGGTCGCTGCCAACGCCGTCGCGCGGACGGGCACGGCGGCACTGTCGCTGCTCACGTTCCCGACCCCTGCCGTGAACCCGTACAACGCAGTGACCGGTGGAACGAACGGCATCGCGCCACGTCGGCAGTTCCGGCTCTCGATGCTGCCGCAGGACCAGCGGTTCACGTACTTCGTCGTCCCGTCCACGACGGCGAGCGGCCGCATCGGGGCGCTGCTCGACCCGTGGGCCCGGTACGCGACGACAACCGCTCCGCTGCCTGCGTATTTCCCGGATGAAGCGCTGCTGATCAAGGCCGAGGCCCTGGCGACGCAGTCGCAGCTCGCCGCGGCGCAGGCGGCCCTCGACTCCGTGCGCACGGATTGCACGGGCGGGCGAGGCCTCGACGACCCCAAGGCGTGCCTGCCTGCGCTCACCGGCAGCCTCACGCAGGCCGAGCTTCTCACGGAGATTTACCTGCAACGGAAATACGAACTGTTCGGCAGCGGACTCCGCTGGGAAGACTCGCGGCGCCGCAGCGCGATTCGCGGACCGGTAGCTGCACCCGCCGTGCCCACGGATGGCCAGCGCTGCTGGCTGCCCTACGCGGTGGGCGACCGTAACGCCAATCCCAACGCCACATTCGCCGCACTTCCTGACCCCATCGAGCCCACGGCCTTCCCGGCGGGGTGCACCTTCTGATGCCATACACTTCCATGCTCAAACTTCCGACGCGGTCGCTCGGCCTTGCGCTCGCGTTCGCGATCGGCGCGACCGCGTGCGGCACCAAGGACGCCGAGGGTCCGCTCGCGCCCGCGGGTGCGCAGGGGCGCGTGCGTTTCGTGAACGTGATCACGGATCCCGCGCGCGCGACGGTGAACGCGATCCTTGAAAACGTGCCGTTCGGCGTGAACCTGGGGTACACGGCGACCACACCATTTTCGCTCGCCGCACCCAACAACGCGCCCTATGCCGCGGTCCTTGCCGGGAGCCGCACGCTGGTCCTCAAGCGCACGGCCGACACGAACACGGTGATTGCGACGATCCCGTTCACGGTCGAGGCCAGCAAGGACAGGACGCTCTATGCCGTGGGCGGGACCGCGGGATCGGCGGTGGCGTCGTTCATCACCGACGACGACAACTCGACACCCACGGCGACGCAATCACGCATCCGGTTCGTGAACCTCAGCCCCACGGCGGGCGCGGTGGACGTGTTCTTCACGGCCGCCGGCGCGGACCTCGCGGCGGCCACGCCGACGTTCACCAACGTCGCGAACCGTGCGGCGTCGGCCTACGGGTCGCTGCCGAACGGCACGTACACGCTGCGCACGG
>JACMLI010000118.1 GCA_014379705.1 Gemmatimonadaceae bacterium | reverse complement strand
GGGTCCATGTAGGAATTCACCAGCGCGCGCAGGGAGCGAAAGACCGGCTTTCGCCCGTGCAGTCCCTCGTCCCGAGAGCGGGCCACCGTTCCCCAGCGACCGTCCTGCCGGTACAGGAACAGCACGTGATCGAGCTTGTCCTGCGACTCGAGATCGAGCACCAACGGCGGATAGCCGTGCTGCTCGAGTACGGTCGCCGCAAAGAGAACGGCCTCGAGGCAGTGCGCCGAGCCATGCTGCACCACCCCGCGAAACGTCCACAGGGTCTCCTTCCAGTTGTAGGGAAATGCGCGGAGGAACCGCTGCACCTGGAGCGGAGTGCGCAATCGCCTGATCAGGGCGCGTTCACGTGGCGTGAACGTCGAGAGCGCGGGCGTGCGTTCAGTCATGTCGCCTGGTCCAATCCTCATCCTGCACGATTCCCGATTCCCGAATCACCAATCACGACAGGAGAAGATCCAGGTCCTCGCGCGTGAGCGACGAGATCGGCCCCGTATCCGCGCGTATGATCGCCTCGGCCAGGTCGCGCTTCGACGCCTGCAGCAGAAGCACCTTCTCCTCCACCGTGTCCCGCGCAATGAGCCGCGTCGCAAACACGGCGCGCGATTGCCCGATCCGATGGGCGCGATCGATCGCCTGGGACTCGACCGCCGGATTCCACCACGGATCGAGCAGGAAGACGTAGTCGGCTGCCGTGAGGTTGAGGCCGAGTCCTCCTGCCTTGAGGCTGATCAGGAAGACGGGGCAGTGGGGGTCCTCCTGGAAGCGTGTGACGCGCGCCTCGCGATCGCGGGTCTTGCCATCGAGGTACTCGTACACGATCCCGGCCGCGTCGAGCGAACGGCGCACGATGGCCAGGAAAGAGGTGAACTGCGAGAACACCAAAACCTTGTGCCCCTCCTCGACCGCCTCGCGAACATGCGACTCCAGGACCTCCAGCTTGCTGCTCGACTGGTTGGAGAGTTCAGGCGCCATGAGTCCGGGGTGACACGCGGCCTGCCGCAGGCGTAGCAGCGCCTCGAGCACATGCACGCGTGACGCGGGCATGCCCTCGCCATCCACGCGCTCGAAGAGCGCCGTGCGATAGTGATCGCGCAGCTCGTCGTACCGCTTTCTCTCTGTAGGGCCGAGGTCCACGTAGAGCGTCTGCTCCACCTTGTCGGGCAGGTCGCGCGCGACGAACTCCTTGGTCCGGCGCAGCACGTACGGACGCACGGCGCGCGCGAGCATCTCGCGATACTCCGCCGATCGAAGGACCGCCTCGGTATCCGTCTCGTCCAGGGCGCGCGTCATTCGGGCAAAACCCGCCGCGGAACCCAGCATCCCCGGATTCAGGAACTCGAGGAGGCTCCAGAGTTCTCCCAGGCGGTTCTCGATCGGCGTCCCGCTCATCGCCAGTCGATGCCGCGCGCGCAGCAGGCGGGCCGCCTTGGCCGCGTCGGTGTCGGGATTCTTGATGGCCTGCGCTTCGTCGAGGATCACGTAGTCGAACTCGATCGACATCAACTCCGCGGCATCGCGTCGCAGCGTGCCGTAGGTCGTGATCATCAGGTCGTACTCGCTCACGCGCGCGAGGGCGCGACGGCGCGCGGGCCCGGCGTGGACGTGCACGCGAATGCCCGGCGCAAAGCGTCGCGCTTCCTGCTCCCAGTTGAACACCAGCGAACTGGGCACCACCACGAGCGAGGGTCCGGGCTGTTCGAGGCGTCGACTCTCGAGGAGCGCGAGGGCCTGCACGGTTTTCCCAAGCCCCATGTCGTCGGCGAGGCACCCGCCAAACCCGAACTCGCGCAGGAAGTGCAGCCAGCCGAGCCCCTCTCGCTGGTATTCGCGCAGGACGCCCGTAAAGCCCGGGGGCGCGTCTGCGGGCACGATGCCATCGAATCGCTGTAGCGCGGTGCGCACGCGTTCGAATGCCTCGTCGACGCGGACCGCCGGCATGCTCTCGAGGAGCGCATCGAGAATGCCGGCCTGCGCGCGCCGGTAGCGCACCCGCCCGCTCGCTGCCGTTCCCGTGGCCGTAAGTACCGTCAGCCGATCGAACAGCTCATCGGTCATGAGCCCGAGCGAGCCATCGGGAAGGTTCACGCGATGGTCGCCGCGCCGGACCGCTGCAAGGAGTTCCGGAAGGCCCGCGCGCTGCTCGCCGAACGTCACTTCTCCATCGAGTTCGAACCAGTCGATCCCGGTGCTGAGCCGCAGGTCGACTTCGCCCGTATCGCGAAGGAGCTTGCCTTCGACGCTGAGTCGCCAGCCATCGCGCCCGAGGATGCGCATCGCGCGTTCGCTGCGCGTGGGTGCGATGCGCCACGTGCGCTGGTGCGTGATGTCGTCGACGTCCATGCGGAATCCCGTGGCGATCAGCGCCTCACGCGCCAGCGCCTCGGCGGCGACGTCGCGCCCGTACACGCGCATCGTGGCCGGGTCGAGGGCCGACGCCGCCTCGCTCGTCCACGGCACTTCCGTCGGGCCGTAGGCGAAGGTCAGCCGACCGTCCACGCGACGCGTG
>JACMLI010000117.1 GCA_014379705.1 Gemmatimonadaceae bacterium | reverse complement strand
GACGAGGTCCGCGCCGTCATGTGGGACCACGCCGCCATCGACCGGAATGCGCGCGGCTTGCGTCGGTGCATCGCGGAACTCGACCGGATCCAGTCGCGCCTCAGCGCCGGGATGACCGAGGAGACGAACCTGTGCGAGACCGCGCGCCTGATTGCGTCGGCCGCCCTCGCCCGGCGCGAGTCGCGCGGAGGACACTATCGGAGTGATTATCCGAAGTCCAAGGGCGAGTGGAAGGGCCGCCATATCGAGTGGTAGACATGATCGGGATTCGGGATTGGGGATTCGGGAATCGGCGTCCTTCGTACCTTCGGCTCACATCGAACCTTCCTTCCCGAATCCCCAATCCCGATTCCCGAATCCCGGCCCCATCTTTAACGGCATGTCCACCACCGCTATCGATACAGATCTCGCCCTCCGCATCCGCGAGCTCGCCAAGGCTCGCCAGGCCGTCGTCCTGGCCCACAACTACGAACGCCCCGAAGTCCAGGACGTCGCGGACTTCGTCGGGGACTCGTTAGGCCTGAGCCGCGAGGCCGCCCGCACCGACGCCGAGGTCATCGTCTTCTGCGGCGTCCACTTCATGGCCGAGACGGCGGCCATTCTCTCCCCGAAGAAGACCGTGCTGCTTCCCGACCTCGCCGCGGGATGTTCGCTGGCCGACACGATCACCGCGGACCAGCTCCGCGAGTGGAAAGCCCAGCATCCCGGGGCCGTGGTCGTTGCCTACGTCAACACAACGGCGGCCGTGAAGGCCGAGAGCGATTACTGCTGCACGTCGGGGAACGCGGTGGAAGTGGTCGAGTCGATCGACGCAGACAAGGACATCCTCTTCCTTCCGGACTTCTTCCTGGGCGCGCACGTGCGCCGCATGACGGGACGGAAGAACATCCACGTCTGGCAGGGCGAATGTCACGTGCACGCTGGCATCACGCCGCAGAGCTTGTCCCGCCAGCGCACGGAGCACCCCGGGGCCGAAGTCCTCGTCCACCCCGAATGCGGATGCGCCACCAACGTCGTCGAGGCGGTCTCGGCCGGTGCGATACCCTCCGACGGCGTGCACATCCTCTCTACAGAAGGCATGATCAAGCGACCCGGAGTGTCCGATGCTTCGGCGTTCATCATCGCCACCGAGACCGGCATCCTGCACCGCTTGCGGCGCGCCAATCCTGACAAGACGTTCATTGCCGCGAGCGACCGCGCCGAGTGCCAGTACATGAAGATGACCACGCTGCCCAAGGTCCTGCGATCGCTCGAACATCTGGAGCACCGGATCACCGTGCCCGAAGACGTTGCACAGCGCGCGCGCCTCGCCCTCGAGCGCATGGTGTCGATCGGCGGATCGAATCCCCCGCGCGCGCCCGTGTTCGATCCGGGGGAGTAGGGACCGCGATTCGGCATTCGTGAAACGAATCACGCCGCATCCCGAACACCAATCACGACGTCAAATCCGGTCGCATTTCATCCGGAGGACCAATGCCCCTCACGACCACTGCTGAACACCGCTGTCGAACCAGCCCGCCATCCGCCCCGGCGACGGACGCGATCTACGATCGGCTGAAGTTTCCCCTCGAGGCCATGGAGCTGACGCGCCGCGTTCAGGCCGCGCTCGATGAGGATCGGGCGTTCGAGGATGTCACGACCATCGCCACCGTGCAAAGCGACCGCCGTGCGCGTGCGCGGCTCGTCGCCAGGCAATCGGGTGTCGTGGCGGGCGTGCCCTTCGCACTCGCGGCGTTCCAGAGCATGGACGACAAGTGCGTGATCCGCATCGAGGCGGAGGACGGTATGCCCGTGAGCAAAGGCGATACCGTGCTCTTCATCTCGGGTCATGCGCGCGGGCTGCTCTCGGCCGAACGCGTGGCACTCAACTTCATGCAGCGGATGTCGGGGATCGCCACGCTGACGGCGCGCTTCGTCGATGCGGTGAAGGGCACACGCGCGAAGATCCTCGACACCAGGAAGACGACGCCGGGGTGGCGTTCCCTGGAGAAGTATTGCGTCCGGTGTGGGGGCGGGGTGAACCACCGGCTCGACCTCGCCTCGGCCGTGCTCATCAAGGACAACCACCTGATGGCCGTGAACGGCGACGTGGGCCTCGCCATCCGTCGGTGCCGCGACCTCGCCGAACCCGGGGCGCTTGTCGAGATTGAGTGCGATCGGCCGCAGCAGGTGCGCGAAGCCGTTGAGGCGGGAGCCGACATCATCCTGCTCGACAACATGCCACCAGCGACCCTGCGAGAGTGCGTGGAACTCATCGACGGGCGGGCGAAGACCGAGGCGTCGGGCGGCGTGACGATCGATGCGGTGCGCGCCATCGCCGAGTCAGGCGTGGACTATATCTCCGTCGGCGCCCTGACCCACTCACCCCCGGCCCTCAACCTCGCCCTCGACTTCGAGTGAGGTCTGCCTGACGGCGAACCCCAACGCTGAGTCGTCCGGAGAGACGCCACCCGAGCCGCCGCCCCAGGTCGATGAGACGGAGCGGTGCCCCGTGTGCGGCTCCGCGGACCTCGCCGACCTCAGGTGCAAGGTCATCTGCCGGAACTGCCGCACGATCGTCCGGAGCTGTTCAGACCTCTGACGCCTAGGTGCCCGACGCTCGTTGGGCCGGTACCGGTAGCGCGGTCACGGGCTCCCCCACTTTCACGGGGTGCGAGGGCGCGTCGAGGATGGCATCGGGCACGCCGTAGCCCTTGTGGGCCCGCACCGCCGCCGCGACGGCCCGTCGCCGGTCGTCGACTTGCTCGTCGGGGGCGTCGAGCTGCAGGCGCGCATCACGAATGCGGCGCCCGGCCTCCACGCAGAACAGGTCGCACAGGGCGAGTTCGTGCGCACTCCCCTCGACGCCCATCCGGTCGATCAGTTGCTGGGTGCGCGCCAGGACGCACGCCGTGGCATAGAGCTCGATCGCCATGTTGGCGAGGCGTTCGAGCACGAACTGCCGCTCGATGATGTCCTTGCGGTACTTCATGATCGCCTTCGCGGTGCGATCGCGCAGGTCGGCGACGTGCTTCTCGAAGTACGACTTGTGGTCGGCGAGCCGCGGATGCAGCGGCGTGTCGATCGTATCGGTCGCGCCTAACGCGGACCGCAGGCGCGAGGCGGCGTAGCCCGAGAGGAGCCCGAGGTTCTTGAGCGGCCGCCGCAGCGCCGACCCCACTTCCTTCAGCCGCTCGGCGGGGCCCTGCACGCCGTTGAGCGAGATGAAGAGGCGCAGGATCTCGTTGGTCCCCTCGAAGATCCGGTTGATGCGCGCGTCGCGGAGCGTGCGCTCGTAACTGTACGGCTTCACGAAGCCGCGACCCCCGGCGACCTGTACCATCTCGTCGGCGGCTCGCCAGATGAGGTCCGATGCAAAGACCTTGGCGCACGCGGCCTCCAGGGAGTAGTCCGCATCGCCGCGATCGACGAGCGCGGCGAGCATCCCCAGCATCGCATCGGACGCATACGCCTCGGACGCGAGCGTGGCGAGCTTGCGCTGCGTGATCTCGAAGTCGGCGATCGGGCGGCCGAACTGTACGCGCCCTTCGGCGTATTCGGTCATCTGGCCCAGGAGGTGTTTCGCTCCCGCCGTGCAGCCCGCGGCGAGCGTGAGCCGCCCGCCATTGAGCACGTGCACGGCGACGCCAAAGCCCTTGCCGACCGTACCCAACACGTGGTCTGCCGGTACCTGCAGGTCCTCGTAGGCGAGTTCGGCCTGCGTCGATCCGCGGATGCCGAGCTTCCGCACCGTCCCGACCACGCGAAAGCCAGGCATGTCGGGGCGGATGATGAACGCCGTCGGCCGGTTCACCATGGTGCCGTTGCGGTCGACCGAGGTCTGCGCAAACGTCGCGATCACGCCGGCGCGGTGCCCGTTCCCGATCCAGATCTTCCGGCCGCTGAGCGTCCAGCTCCCGTCGGCGTTCATCGTCGCCTGCGTCTTGATGTTCTGGGCGTCCGAGCCCACGTCCGGCTCGGTCAGTGCGTACGCGGCGAGCGTCTCCCCGCGGGCGAGCCCCGGGAGGTAGCGTGCCTTCTGTTCACTGTTGCCGAACAGCACGATCGCCTTGGATCCGAGCCCGCAATGGACTCCCACCAGCACGGCCAATGACGGATCGATGCGCGAGATCTCGCCGAAGACCTTCGCATACCCCGACGCCGAGAGCCCGAGCCCGCCGTACTCGCGCGGGATCGTGAGGCCGAGGAGCCCGATCTGCGCGAGCGCCCGGATCACGGGCTCGGACACGGTTTCCTGCTCATCGATCACGGCGGGATCGATCACGTCACCGACGAGCGCGCGCAGGTCGTGCACGAGGCGCCTGACGAGTGCGGCCTCTTCCGGACGCGCGATGTCGAGCGCCGGGGGGAAGGGAAAGAGCAGGTCGTCGTGTACCGCGCCGGCGAAGAGCCCGCGCGTGAAGGATGGACGAGGTTCGGACATGACGGCTCGGGATGGGCGGGGCGTCGTGCAGCGGCGCCCTCTACGCTAACGAAAGGGCGCCCGCAGCGTATGGCCACGGGCGCCCGGAATCGTGCAACAGGGACGCGTCAGGGGTTGATCGTCACCGGCACCACCGCCGATACCCCGATGACGCCAGACACGGTGACGGTGACCTGCGACGTACCCACGGTCACGCCCGTCACGATGCCCGACGGGCTCGTCGTGACGTTGTTCGCATTCGGGCCGGTCGGCGTGTAGTTGATCGTCCGCGAGGTCGATAGCGTGTTCCCCTGCGCATCCTTCAGCACCACCGTGAGCTGAACGGTCTTGGTGACCTGCACGGTAGCGGGGTTCGGCGTCACCTGGATCGTCGCCACCTGCGACACGCGGACGTTCAGGTTGTTGCTGACCACGCCGTCGATGGTGACGTTGATCAGGGCGGTGCCGCTCTGCGTACTCGACGCCTGGACGATCCCCTGGTTGACGCTCGCGACGGGAATGTTCGTGCTGTTCCAGATCACCGAACGCCCGATGAGCGACGTCACGGGACGACCTGCCGTGTCGGTCACGACGGGGTTGTACTGCTTCTGGTCACCCGAGATCAGCGTGTCCAGGCTCGGCACGAGGGTGACCGTGCCAATCGGCACGAGCGTCACCGGGATGTTCAGGCTCGCCGTCTTGCCTTCGGTCTCTGCCGTTATGCTGACGGTACCTGGCGCCACCGCGGTCACGAGGCCGCTGCCGCTGACGGTGGCCACGCTGGGATTGCTCGAGGTCCAGGTGAACGTCTTGCCGGGGATTACCTGGGTCTGGTTGTTGAGTGCGGCCGCCGTGACTTGCAGGGTGTTCCCGACGCGCATCGGCGGTGTCTGCGACGGCGTGAGCCGCACGGAGTTGACCACGTCGGTGATGACGAACACCACGTCGTTGGAGCGCATGTTGTCGACCGTGACGTTGACGCGCGCGACGCCTCCCGTGAGCGCCGTAACGACGCCCGCGCCACTCACGCTGGCGACGGCCGGGTTACTCGACGCCCATTGCACGGAGCGCGTTGCGAGCGAGGTGACGACGCGATTCAGGGAGTCGATGACCGTCGGGGTCAGCAGACGCGTGGTCCCGGTGCCGAGGGCCACCGTGTCGGGCGCGAGCGTGACCGACTTCGGGGGCACTTCGGTGACCTGGACGCCCATGCTCGACGTGCGGCCATCGACTTCGGCCGTGATCGTCGCCGAGCCTAACGCGATGGCGCTGATGAGGCCGGACTGGCTCACCGACGCGAGCGAGGGGTTCGAGGACGACCAGTTGAACGTCCGTCCCGTGAGCACGTTGTTGCTGGCGTCGCGCGCCGTGGCCGTGGCCTGGAGGAACGCGCCGAGTCGCAGGATCTGCGTGCCGACGGGGGTGATCTGGATGGACGCGACGACGGGGTCGATCACGTTGATCGTCGCCGTGCCGTTCACCTGGTCGAGCTCGGCGTCGGCGGTAATGATCGCCTGACCCTTGCTCACGCCGGAGACGACACCCTGGGCCGTCACGGTGGCGACGCCGGGATTGCTCGATTGGAAGCGAATGGAACGGCCGGCGATGGAGGCCCCGTTGGCGCCCGTTACGGCGACCGTGAGGGGACGCGTCTGGCCGACGGCGACGTTGTCGTTCTGTGGCGTGACCACGACCCGCGTGACCTTGTCCAGCACCCTGATATTCGTCGTGGCGGTGCGGCCCTCGAGGGTCGCCTTGATCGCCCCGCCTCCCGGGGCCACGCCCGTCACCAGGCCCTTGGAGTCCACCGTGGCGATTGCCGGGAACAGGGACTCATAGATGGCTGTGCGACCCGTAAGCTCCACGCCGCTGGCGTCCTTCACGATCAGGTTCGTCTGATACGTGCGGCCGGTGAGAAGCGAGTCCTGTTGGATCGAAAAGGCGACGGTGCTGACCGCGATCGGCGCAATGTCGGTGGTACAGGCGGCGACGGATGCGAACCCCAGCAGGACTGACAGCTGGAGGAAACGCCGGGCGCCAACGGCTTCACGGGTCATGATGCTCCCAACTCCTTGCGAATGAAAGACATGGAACTCATGCAGTAGCGTGGGATTCGCCGAAGACGACACCGGCAAAAGCGGCTACAGAGCCGACACCGATGCCATCGCATAGCCCCGACCGCTCAAAACTAGCGATCGTCAGTCATTTTGACTGGGGACCACGTCCGGAAGAGGACGACCCACGGCAGAGCCCGAAACCAAGGGTGCAAGGGACATGCCCCGCGACCAATCGGGCATCATGCCTGCGCCGGTTGCGTAGCCAGGGTGAGTTCCTCGATCAGCCGAGTCGGCTCACTCGCGGGCGCCGAGCACACGTATCGGCGGCAGACGTACGCCGTGGGCGCTCGTTCGTTCCACTTCCCGCGCGTCAGCGCCGTCTCCGCGTCCCCCGCACTCGCCGCCGTTGCCCACACCAGGGAGGGCACATAGCGCCTGCCTAACGCCGCCTCGAGTGCGCGCCGCCCCTCGCTCATCGGGTCGCCAGTGATCGCCACCTCGACCGCACCATGCACGAGGAGGTCGGCGGCCCCCAGCAGGTGCCCGAACCCGGCCGGGTATTGCCCCATCGCATCCGCGAGGCTGTGCACGATGCCCTCGCCCAGCTCGCGCAGGTCGGCTCGGTCGTCGATCACTGCCACGCGCAGCAGCAGCTCCGCCATCAGCGACGATCCCGCCGGCAGTGCGTTGTCCGTGACGTCGCGCGGACGCGTGATGAGCGCTTCGTGGTCGCGCGGCGTGTCGAAAAAGAGTCCAGCCGCCGGATCGTGGAAATTCTCGACGCCCCGTGTCGTCATCTCGCGAGCGAGATGGAGCCAGGCGGGGTCGCCGGTGAGGCTGAACACGTCCAGGAAAGCGAGGGCTATGGACGCCTGGTCTTCGAGGAACCCCACCGCCTGCGTCTTTCCCGCCCGCCAGGAACGCAGCGCGCGACCATCGCGAATGAGCGTATCGCGAAGGAACACGGCGTTGCGCAGGGCGAGGGCCCGAGCGCTGTCGTCGCCGAACGCCCGTGCAACCTCGACCAATGCGCGAAGCATGAGCCCGTTCCACCCGGCGAGCACCTTGTCGTCGCACCCCGGCCACACCCGCTGCGCGCGCGCGGCGTACAGCACTCCCCGCGCGCGCTCGAGCACCCGTTCCACCTCCTCCACGCTGCTCCCGGCGCGGGCTGCGACCGCGGCCAGCTCGTTAGGCACGTACAGGATGCTCGCGCCCTCGAAGTTTCCACCGGGGGAAACGCTCCAGGCCGCCCGGGCAACGAACGCATCCGCGCCCAGCAGCTGGTCGAGCTCGTCGTCGGTCCACACATAGAAGCGCCCCTCGTGCCCTTCGCTGTCCGCATCCAGCGACGAGTAGAACCCGCCGTGTGGTGACGTCATTTCCCGCTCGAGCCACGTCACCGTCTGCTCCACCACGCGTCGAACCTCCGAGTCTCCTGTCGCCTGCCAGAGATGCACACCGAGCCGCACGAAAAGGGCGTTGTCGTAGAGCATCTTCTCGAAGTGGGGCACCAGCCACTGCGCGTCCACGCTGTAGCGATGCAATCCTCCACCGACCTGGTCGTAGATGCCCCCCGCCGCCATCGCCCTGAACGTGCGAAGCGCGAGCTCCAGGGCGCGCGTGGTGCCCGTTCGCGCCCAGTGCGTGAGCAGGAACTCGAGCCCCATCGAGGGCGGGAACTTCGGGGCGCCCCCAAACCCGGCATGCACCTCATCGAACTGCCCGGCCATGCCGCGATACGCACGTTCGAGCGTCGCAGCGCCGGCGCTCCCCGTGCCCCTTAGCGAACGCGCACCCGAGGCGTACATCTCGCGCAACTGCGCCCCGGCGTGCATGACGCGCTCCCGGTCCGACGCCCATGAGGTGGAGATGGCCTCGAGCACGCGGGGGAAGCCGGGAATCCCATGCCGATCCGTTGGCGGGAAGTACGTCCCACCAAAGAAGGGCTCACCCGCCGGCGTGAGGAACATCGTCATCGGCCAGCCCCCCTGGCCGGTCATCGCCTGCACCGCCTGCATGTAGATGCTGTCGAGGTCGGGCCGCTCCTCCCGATCGACCTTGATGTTCACGAACCGCTCGTTCATCAGGCGCGCGATGCCGTCATTCTCGAATGACTCGTGCTCCATCACGTGGCACCAGTGACACGCCGCGTACCCGATCGAGAGCAGGATAGGCCGGTCCTCCCGACGCGCACGCTCGAGCGCTTCGGATCCCCACGGATACCAGTCCACCGGGTTGTTCGCGTGCTGCAGCAGGTACGGAGAGGTCTCGTTCGCGAGTCTGTTCGGCACGGGCAGGGATCAGGGTTCGAGAAAGCACATCATCGCAGTTTGCGCCGGCGTCAGCCTTCCACGAGCGCGCGTACGGCCGCCATCCCGAGTGCCGCGGCGGCGACGGCAGCGAGGACGCTGATGGCCGCGTACCCCAGTGCACGCGAGTAGTCACCCAGCTGCATGAGTTCGAGCGCTTCCACGCTGAACGCCGAGAACGTCGTGAAGCCCCCGCAGAAGCCGGCGCCAAGCAGCAGCCGAAGCTCGGGAGAGAACGCGGGGTTCATCGCCGCATACCGCGCGACTGCGCCGAGAATGAACGAGCCGATGATGTTCACGGTGAGCGTCCCGACAGGGAATGCCCCCGGGGTCCGCGACTGCAGGGCACCGGTCATCAGGTAGCGGGCGACACCGCCCGTGGCGCTTCCGGCGGCGACGGCGAGCAGGATCTGCATGGTTCGATCTCATTCGGCACGCGCCTCGCGGCTCGTGCGGTGACGGTCAGGCGGCGAATTCCCAACGCCATGGCGACGCGATCAGTGGCCCGGTGATGCGCGCTCGTGGCAGATTAGCCACCCCACAGCCCATCGCACATGCCCAGCCCTGCGGAATTCCTGACGGCCAATGACCGCCGCGCGCACGACGAACTCTTCGAATTCCTGCGGATACCGTCCGTCAGCGCGCTTTCGGAACACACGCCCGACGTCGCCCGCGCCGCCGAATGGCTTCGCGACAACATGGAGCGAGCCGGCATTCCCACCACGCTGCACCCGACGCCCGGTCACCCCGTGGTCCTCGGGGAGTGGCGCGGAGCGCCGACCGGATCGCCGACGATCCTGGTGTACGGCCACTACGACGTGCAGCCCGCCGAGCCCCTCGACCTGTGGGAGAGCCCGCCCTTCGAGCCGGTCATTCGCGAGGGGCGCATCTATGCGCGAGGCTCCGTCGACGACAAAGGCCAGCTCTTCCTCCACGTGAAGGCACTCGAGGCGCATCTCGCCACGCGTGGCAGCCTGCCGTGCAACGTGATCGTGCTCGCCGAAGGCGAAGAAGAAGTCGGCAGTGAGCACCTCTCGGCGTTCGTCGAGGCGAATCGCGAACGACTCGCGTGCGACGGCGTGGTGATCTCCGACTCGTCGATGTTCGCCCCGGGATTGCCATCGATCCTCTCGTCGCTTCGCGGGCTCGCCTACTTTCAGATCGACCTCGAAGGTCCCACGGGTGACTTGCACTCCGGGAGCTACGGCGGCGCCGTCGTCAACCCAGCCATGGCCCTCGCCCGGATCCTCGCGACGTTCCACGACGCGAATGGCAAGGTGGCGATCCCCGGCTTCTACGACGCGGTGCGCGACTGGGAGCCGGAGGCGCGTGCCCAGGTGCGGGCCCTTCCCTTCGACGAGGAGCACTTTCGCCTCGAGACGGGCGCGGAGTCGTTAGGTGGGGAGGCGGGGTACTCCGTGCTCGAGCGGATCTGGAGCCGTCCGACCTGTGAAGTGAACGGATTGCTGAGCGGCTACACCGGCGAGGGCGCGAAGACGGTGCTTCCGTCGAAGGCGATGGCCAAGGTCAGTTGCCGCCTCGTCCCCGACCAGCAGCCGACGGAGATCGAGGCGCTGATGGCCGGCCACATCGCACGCGTCGCCCCGCCCGGAGTGCGCGTGACGGTGCGCCCACTGCATGGCGGGATGCCGTGGCGCGCCGCCCTCGCTGG